>VAYD01000038.1 GCA_005883905.1 Actinomycetota bacterium | reverse complement strand
GGCGTCTGGTCACGGACCCCCTACGTCGGTTATCGGATCACCCGCGCGCTTGTCTACCGTTGGAACGGCCAATCCTGGCCACCCAAGCCATGGCCAACCCCGCTGGTAGAACGCGGCGGACGTCAGCGCGCGCGGCGGCGAAGCGACGACTCGGCGTCAGTCCGCCAAGACGCTTCCGCCGCGCGTCCTCCGCAAGGAGGAGGGCAGTTCGGCCGCGCGCCCGATGCCGGACGGGCTCTCGGGCGCAACGATGAGTTCGTTCGCGATCAGGGTCAGAGGGGGTGACGGCTGTCACGCCCAGCGGCTTCAGCGGACGGGACCGATTCACAAGCAGCCATGGACACTTCGACCGACCTCACGCTTCCCTCGCTCGATGTGCGGCTGATCTCGCGCCGCGCGGCGCTGCCCGCGGTGGCCGCCGCCGTCGTCGCCGGCGCGCTGATCGTGGCGGGCGGGCCGCTGGAGACGTTCGCTCATGCGCTGCGCCGAGCCGTCGACGCCGACCCGCGCTGGGTCGCCGCGGCCGCGGGCTTCGAGCTGCTGTCCTTCGCCGGCTACGTCGCGCTGCTGTGGCTCGTCGCCGGCCGCGCCACCTCGCGCATGGGGATCCGCGAAAGCGTCGAGGTCACGCTCGGCGGCGCCGCCGCCACGCGCCTGCTGCCGACCGCCGGCGTCGGCGGGGCTGCACTGACGCTGTGGGCGCTACGCCGGACCGGCCTCGGCGCCCGCGCCGCCGGCCGCACGCTGCTGACGTTCCTGGTCCTCCTCTACGCAGTCTTCCTCGGCTCGATTGCCGTCGCCGGCACCTTGCTGGCCGTCGAGGGCGAAGGGCCCTGGGCGCTGACCGCGCTGCCCGCCGCCGCGGCGGCACTTGGCATCGCGATTGCGCTGGGCGTCGGCGTACGCCTCCCGGCGGAAGGGCCGGCGCGCGTCCGAGCGGCCGCGCGACTGCTCGGCGAGGCCGTCCGCGACGGGCTCGGGTTCGTGCGCGCACGTGACGTGCGCCTGCTCGGCGCCGTCGCCTGGTGGGCGTTCGACGCGGCCGTCCTGGGCGCGATGCTCCACGCGTTCGGCGGCGCGCCGTCGCTGCTCGTCTTCGTGTTTGCCTACTTCGTCGGCCAGGCCGGCAACACGGTGCCGATCCCCGGCGCCGTGAGCGGCGGGATCGTCGGCGTGCTGCTCGCCTTCGGTGTCGACGCCGACATCGCGGTCGTCTCGGTCCTCGGCTATCGCTCCGTGGCAATCTGGCTGCCGGCGCCGATCGGACTCGTGGCGCTCACCAGCCTGCGCCGGACGCTGGCGCGCTGGGCGGGCGCAAAGGACGTAGTCGACGTCGACGAGCCCCTTGGCGCGGATGTCAGCGATCGCCCGCATCGCCTTTGCGTAGAGCTTCGAAACCACCTCGCGCGGGACCGCCCCGCACTCCAGGTCATCGCGCCATGACGTCTACCCCAACCCGCCGGCGTGAACGGCCGCGCGAGCGCGTGCCGCCAGGAGAAGCGGAAGTGCGCGTTGGCGCCAGCGTGCGCCGGGTCACGTGGCCCGGGTAGCCGTTGTAGAGGGCCGCCCAGAAGGGGCCGGATGCCAAAGCGCGTGCCTGGCGGTTTTCGAGACCTCCGTGCGGTGCGCGAAACACCGCATGGATAAGCCATTTTAGCCGCCCACATGTGCCTTGTGGGACGCTCGGTGGGACTGCCGGTCCTTCCCGCCCGGCGAGAGCAGCGAGAAAGGCGCGGCTACTTGCGACGATTCAGCGCGGGTCACTGGACCTCGCCGGCGTCTTCGCGAACGCCATCCCCGGCAGCGTCGACGCCCGTTTGTTTGCGCGACCTGGGCCCAGGTGGCGCAGAGACGCTCGCGCTCGCCGCGCCGCCGGAGTTCAGGGAGTACGGTTGTGTGCGACAACGCGCCTGGCCTGAAGAGGTGGATCATGGCTTCGAGTACAGGGACCCGCACCGCGCCGTTGATCCCGGCCGGCACTTGGACGGTCGACGCGGCCCATTCGAGCGTCAGGTTCTCGGTCAAGCACATGGGGATCGCCAACGTCCGCGGCAAGTTCAGCGAGTTCGAGGGGACGCTGGAGATGAAGGAGAGCCTCGCGGACTGTCGCGCGTTCGGGACGGTGAAGGTGGCGTCGATCGACACGGGCGAGCCCCAGCGCGACGACCACCTGCGCTCAGTGGACTTCTTCAACGTCGAGGAGTTCCCGGAGATGACGTTCGAGTCCACGCATGTCGAGGCGATCGACGACGAGTCCTCGCGGGTCGTCGGCAACCTCACGATGCACGGGATCACGAAGGAGATCACGCTCGACGTGGTGATCCAGGGCACCGACACCGACCCGTGGGGAAACATGCGCGCGGGCCTGGAGATCGTCGGCAAGCTCCTGCGCTCGGACTTCGATATGAAGTTCAACCAGGCGCTGGGCAGCGGCAACATGCTCGTCGGCGACAGGGTCGGGCTCGCGCTCGACATCTCGGCAGTCCTTCAGACCTCGTCGTAGGTCTCGCGGCGCGGTGGCACCCAACGACCCGCTGCGCGGCCACCCCGCGAGCCGGCTGCCGACCGCCGGCGAAGTCGCGGGCCTTGTCACCGACCCGGCGATCAACGCAGGCACCGACGTCGGCCACGTCAACCTGACTGTGACCGACCTCGAGCGAGCGGTCGTCTTCTACCGCGACCTGATCGGGCTGCGCGTGACCCAACGCGACGCGCAGTCGGCGTTCCTCGCCGCCGGCGACTACCACCACCATGTCGCCCTCAACACCTGGGACCCGCACGTACGGATACCGCCGCCGCACGCTGCCGGCCTGCATCACTTCGCGCTGCGGCTGCCCGACGCGGCGGCGCTCGCCGCGGTAGTGGTCCGCATCCTGCGCGCCGGGCACGACCTGCTCGGCGCGACCGACCATGGCGTCAATCTCGCCATGTACCTCCGCGACCCGGACGGCAACGGGCTCGAGCTGATGCTCGACCGGCCGAGCGCCGACTGGCCGCGCGACGCCGAAGGCGGGATCGCGATGCGCGTCGACCCGCTCGACCTGCGGGCGCTGGTCGCCGAGGAGCTGCGGTCAGCCTGAGTCGCGGTTCGATCTCCCCGTTTGTTGAATGAGACGCGGGGGCTAAGTGAGCGCGAACGTCGCGCGATTCGAGGGCGGTGGAATCACCGGTCTCTCCGGCCACCTATGCCGGCACTCGTGGAGCCCGATCGGCGTCAGCCCAGCCTCCATCCAGACCCGGCGCGCACGGTCGCCCGGCGTCTTCGCGAGGAAGGGGACCTTCGGCGTGCGTCCGAACACCAATCCGTCGGACCACGGGCACGCGAGGCGGTGCTCCGCCATGTAGCCGCGCAGGATCTGAGCGAGCGGGACGGAGCGCCGGCCGGCGCGTGACTTCGGCTTGATCGGGCCAGCCTTCGGATCCCATGAGCGCCGGACGTGGATGAGCCCGCGCTCGAAGTCAACGGCGCTCCACTCCAGAGCGAGCAGTTCACCCAGCCGCAGACCGGCGTACATCGCCGTCGCCCACAGCGCGCGATCACGCGGCAGCGCCGTAAGCAGGCGAGAGGCTTCACCCGGTGATGCGATCCGTTCGCGCCTGTTGCGGACCGCCGGGAGCTCGAGCCCCAACGTCGGATTCACCGCGACCTCGCCACGGGCGAGCGCGCGGCGATAGATCGCCCGGACCGGCAGCAGCGTGTTGCGGATCGTCGAGGGCTCGTGTCCCGCGGCGAGCATCCGGTCGACGAACGCCTGGAGATCGCCGCGACGAATCTCGGTTAGCCGAAGATGGCCCAACTCCGCGACGACGCGCAGGCGCAGGGCCTGCTCGTAGCCGCGTACAGCGCTCGGCTTGTAGATGTCACCCGAGCGATTGCGGATCGCGCCGGACTTGGCTCCGGTGATCCATGCCTCGCCGGCCTCGGCCAGCGTCGGGGCGAGTGCCGCGGTGATCGTGCCCTGGCGCAGCGCGACCAGGGCCTCCGTTCGCCAAGCGTTCGCCTCCGACACCGACGAGAACGTCTTCTTGAGATAGCGCCCGGTCCGGCCGTCGTAGACCTTCGCGCGGAAGCTCGGGGAACACGAGCAGCGCGCCCCGCGTCGCGTCGCGCAGTTGCGGTCGTGCCGAATCTCGATGCCTTCATGCCGCTTGCTGGAGCTCACTACAACCTCCGGTGATCCGAGATGACGTGGTCACCCCGGGTGCGGCCCGGCTCCTCGAGCACCTGATGGGCCCGCTGCTCGAGCCAGCGCTCGAGTTCGCGGACCGGGATCAGCCGACGGCGCCCACAGCGGACGACGCGCAGCTCGTGCATGACGTGCTCCTCGAGGAAGTCGATGCTGACACCCAGGGCGTCGGCCGCCTCGGCCTTGGACAACGCGAGACGGCCGACCGCGGCATCCGCACGATCTGCACGATCTCGAACCGACTGGCGCGTCGCGGCCATACCGATCCGTGGCTCGACGACGCCACGGACCCACCCACGACCTTCGCTGCCCACTCATCCCACAGCTCGCTGTGGGACGGCTGCGGGACTATCGACACCCCAAACAGGCGGCTTCGAGCGGTCTTGCGCGGCACAGACGCAGCGATCCCAGCAGCGTGGTCCGAGGACCGAAAATGGCTTGTCTGCTGGGATTTCACCGGATCTGAGCGGAGGGGGAGGGATTCGAACCCTCGGTACGCTTGCGCGCACAACGGTTTTCGAGACCGCCCCGTTCAACCACTCCGGCACCCCTCCAGGGACCCGTCACGGGACGCGGGCAAGGGTAGCGTCCTTCAGAGCTCGGGCGCCCCTAGCTGTGGCTTGATCCGCGTGAACTTCACGGTCCAGTGGATCGTGGTCGTGACCGGGTGATCGTCGCTCAGAACCGCGCCGCGGGCGTGGCCGGTCTGCACCGTTCGCACGTCGGAGTAGCTCACGCTGAAGTGCTTCGCCTTGCCGAACAACTTGCTGAGCGGCAGCGGCGCGCCCATCGGTGCGGCGTTGGGGTCGTACCAGGACCCGGCCAGCGTGTCATCGCCGTTGGCGCCGGGGCAGAACTTGAACGGCATGCCGCCCCACTCCTGCACGTAGGGGCCGCTCAGCGTCAGCATCGGCACCTTCGGCTTCGGCCCGGGATAGGTCCAGCTCGCCGGCATCAGGTAGCTCGTGTACATCAGCGCGCCGCCCGGCAGGAGGATCGTCCCGCAGTCAGAGTCGTGTGGGATCGGCTGCGAGCACTGCTTGGGGTCGTCGGGTGGCCGGATGTACGTGGCGTTGACCGTGCCGTGGCGGCTGACGTCGCCTTCGGCGGCGAACGCCGGACCCTCGTTGTGCACGAGCAGCGTCGCTCGCCCTCCGCTGCGTTGCGCGACCGCCCATGGCGCGTTGTGGTCACGCGCGATGACGCTTCCGTCGCCTTGGGACTCGACGCTGACGATGCTCTTGCTGCAGCTCTGGATCGTCTCCTTGGCCGACCACTCGACGTTCTGGAACGCCTTGACGTCGAGCCGGAAGTAGGCGCGGTTGGAAAGCTTGGCTCCGGCAGGTGCGGCGACGACTGCGAGCGCGGCGAGGACGATGAGCATCGTGGCGGTTTTCACGGTCGCGACCGTACGGACGGGCGTTGAACGAATCGTTGACGCGGCCCGTCGCGCGTAGGAACCTGCCCTCGTGTCAGTCGCCACCCCGGGCCGGATCGCCCGTCCGGCGCTCGCGCGCCGGGTCTGCGAGGCGCTCGACGCCGGTTCGGTGCTGCTGGTCGCCGGCGCGGGCTACGGCAAGACGATGGCCTTGGAGGAGGCCGTCGCGCACGTCGCGCGCCGGACCGTCTGGCTCAGCTGCCGCGACGCCGGCGGCGAGGCCGGGCGGCTGCTCATGGGCACGGTCGACGGCCTGCGCGCCACGGTGCCCGGCCTGATCGACGTCGTCAGCGAGCGCTTCGGCGCCTCGAGCGAGCCGATCGACGTCAAGACCGCCGCGGGCGCGCTGCTCGGCGAGGTCGAGCGGCTGCTCGTCGAGCCGCTCCTGATCGTCTACGACGACGCCGAGGAGATCGCCGACTCGGACGCCGCGCTCGCGCTGCTCGACCGCCTGCTGGACGTGCGCGTGGCGCCGCTGTCGCTGGCGATCGCCACCCGCCGGCCGCTGCCGCTCAAGCTGGCGAAGCTGCGCGCCGCCGGGCGCGTCACCGAGTTCGGGCCGGCCGAGCTGAGCTTCAGCGCGAGCGAGTGCGAGGAGCTCCTGCGCCTGCGCCGCGGGCCGGATGTCACGCCCGAGGAGGTCGCCGCCGCGATCACGGCGAGCGAGGGCTGGCCGATGGGCGTTGCGGGCGCGGTCTCGCGCGACACGCTCTTCGACTACCTGGCCGAAGAGCTGTTCGACCATCTCGACCCGCCGGCACAGCTGGCGCTCGTCGACTCGGCCGTCCCGGTCGCGCTGTTGCCCGAGGACGCCGAGGCCGTGGACGGCGACCTGCTCGGCAGCCTCCTGCGGACCGAGCCGTCGGGGACGTGCTCCTACCACCCGCTGTTGCGCGCCTTCCTGCTCGAGCGCCTCGACGAGCTGCGATCCGACGCCGAGCGCGCCGAGCTGCATGCGCGCGCCGCCGCGCACCTCGCCGTGACCGGGTGCCAGCCGGAGGCGATCGAGCACTGGATCGAGGCCGGCGAGCACCGCGCCGCGCTGTGGACGCTCGCCGAGCACGCGCGCGACCTCGTGCGCACGTCCCCGCGGCAGGTGAGCGAATGGCTCGCGCGCCTGCCGCCCGACTTCGCGCGCGACCCCGAGCGCGTGCTGCTCGAAGGGCAGTTGCTGTGGGGCGCCGGGCGCCACGCAGACGCGGTCGAGCCGCTGCACGCGGCGGTCGCCGAATACGAGGCCGCGGGCGCCGTCGAGCGCGCGTGGCTCGCGAAGCTGCTGCTCGCGGACGCGCTCATCTCCGCGGGCCGGTTCGAGCGGCTCGGCGAGCTCGCGCAGGATTGGGACCAGGTCGGCGGCGCGGCGGCCGACCTCGCCGCGGGCGTCGCGTGGTACCAGGTCATCGCGCTGGCGGCCGCGGGGCGCGCGAGCGAGGCCGAGGGGCTGGCGATGCGCCTGCACGGCAACCCGGCGACGGCCGAGCACTACCGCTTCCTCGAGGACATCGCGCACGTCGGCGTCGACCCGGCGCGACGCTCGAGCGGCTGCACGCGACGATCGTGGCCCTGGAGCGCGAGGGCGACTCGCACGGGCGCCTGCCCTACGCGATGGAGATGGTCGTGCTCGTGCTGCGCGACCTCGGCGAGCGCCGCGCCGCGCTCGACTGGCTCGACCGCTGCGAGCGCGAGTCCGAGCGCGTGGGCCTGGGCTTCGTCGCGCGCGACTGCCAGCTACAGCGCGCACTCCTCCTCGCCCAGGCAGGCGAGCTGTCGCGCGCCGAGCTCGAGCTGTCGCGCGCCGGCCACCAGCGCGGCACCGGCTGGCGCGGGGTGCACCGCCCGCAGGCCGAGGCCGAGGTGGCGAGCCTGCGCGGGGACGCGGCCGAGGCGATCGCCGCGGCGCGGCGCGCCCTCGTCCGGGTGGGCCCGGGCGCCGTCTGCTTCCGCGTCTGGGCCGCGGTCGACATGGCGCCGCTGCTGGCCGCCAACGGCGAGCCGGGCCTCGCGCGCGAGGCGGTCGCGAAGACGCTCGCCACGCTCGACCAGGTCTTCCCGGGCGCCGGTGGGCGCGTCCACCGCGCACGCCTGCTCGCCACGCAGGCGTGCCTGCAGTTCGACGGCGGCGAGCACGATGCCGCGTGCGCGAGCGTGCGGCGCTGCTTCGAGGAGGCCGGCGACGAGGCCGGCCAGGTCGTGCGCGCCCACTGGCCGGCGCTGCGACCGGTGCTGTGGCACGCGCTCGCCGAGCAGGCGCTCACGCCCGGCGCGGTGCTCCCACCGATGCAGCGCGCGCTGCCCGGCGGCGAGGCGCTCGTCGCGATGGTCGACCACCCAGACGCTGCTGTCCGGCGCGCTGCGCTGTCCGTCGCGCTTGCGGCGGACCACCCCGCGGTGCTCGACCGCCTTGCGACGCTCGCCAAGGACGATGACGAGCAGGTCGCCGCCGCGGCCGCGGCGACTGCGGCACGCCTGCGCACGGATCCGCCGCCGCTGCGCTTCGAGCTGCTCGGCGGCTTCCGCGTGCAGCGCGCGGGCTGGGAGCTCGACGAGGCGGCGTGGGCGCGGCCGATGGCCGCGAGGGTCGTGCGCTTCATGCTGACCCACGGCCCGAGTGCGATCCCCGAGGACGTGCTGTTCGAGGCGTTCTGGTCGGACCGCCCCGCGGACGCGGCGCGCCAGCACCTGGCGGTGGCGATCTCGCGCGCGCGCAAGGTGCTCGACCTCCCCGGTGCCGAGCAGAGCCTGATCGAGGCGCGCGAGCGGACGTTCCGGCTGCGCCTGCGCGACCAGGACACCGTCGACGTCGACGAGTTCGAGCGCGCGGCGCTCGAGGCGCTCGCGACGCCGCCCGGGCCGAACCGCCCCGCGGCGCTCGAGCGGGCCGCGTCGTTGTGGACGGGCGAGCCGCTGCCGGAGGACCGCTACGCGACCTGGTCGCTGCCGTGGCGCGAGCGCCTGACCGAGACGTACACGCAGGTGCTCGGGGCGCTCGTCGAGGCCAGCGAAGCCGCGGGGCGCCACCAGGACGCGATCCGCTCGGCCCAGGCGCTACTGCGCGTCGACCCGCTCGACGAAGCCGCCCACCGCAGGCTGATGACGGCCTACGCGCGGACCGGGCGCACGAGCCACGCGCTGCGCCAGTTCCTCGAGTGCCGCCACGCGCTCGTCACGCAGCTCGGCGTAGAGCCGTCGGCGCAGACGTCAGCCGTGCAGGCCCGGATCCTCGCGGGCGAGGCGGTTTAGTCCTTCGCGCGCCGGCGCGCGGCCATCCAGCCGATCGCCACGCCGATGGCCAGGCAGGCGACGACGATGAAGAGCAGCCGCGGGTGGCCCGTGCCGAAGACGTAGTTGACCTTCGTCTTGCCGAGGTTCAGCACCGCGAAGGCGCTGACAAGCCCGGTCAGCACGACCGCCACCGCCAGCCGCGTCTCCTCGCGGCTTGTGCGCTTCGGCTGCTTCTCCTTGGCCTTCTCGAGCTCGTCGTCCATTCATCACCCCGTCACGCGCGCCGCGAGCACCGGGTACGCGATGCCGCGCACCTCGAGCCGTGACGCGTTCGACACGTTCCCCTCGACCGTAGCGACACGGTCGTTGCGCGGGCGGCCGCGCACGATCGCGAAGTGGGACGCGAGCAGTCCCGGGCGGAAGGCGAAGAACAGCAGGTCGCCGCGGCGCACGCTGCGGATCGGGATCGCGCGCAGGTGGCGCCGGTGCGCCTGCGCGTCGCGGTAGGAGCGGTCGGGATCGATCAGCCGCGCGCTAACGCGCCGCACCACGGCTGGCCGATGCGGATGCCCATGTCGCGCTCCCAGCGATCGATCTGCGGCGAGCGGTTCGTCGTGCCGCGCTCGTGCAGGCCGGCGTGGGCCACGGCCCAGCGCACGGCCCGGTCGCGGACCTGTGCGATGTCGCGCGCCGAGGCCGTCGCGGGCACGATCGCCAGCGCGAGCGACGCGATGGCGGCGGCCCTCATCGGCGCGTCGCGAAGAAGTCGGTGAGCAGCGCGGCGCATTCGAGCGCCAGCAGCCCGCCGTCCACCTGCGGCCGGTGGTTGAGCCGCGGCTCGGCCAGGACGTTCAGCACCGAGCCCGCCGCGCCCGCCTTCGGGTCGGTCGTGCCGTACACCAGCCGCGGCACCCTCGCCAGGACGATCGCTCCCGCGCACATCGCAC
>VAYD01000037.1:488-5942 GCA_005883905.1 Actinomycetota bacterium | reverse complement strand
CGAGTCCTGGTCGTACGTGAAGCGATCTGGGATCAGCTCGGAGATGAGCCGCATCGTCGCCAGCGGCGTGCTCGCGCGCGCGACCGTGTGGAGCTCGTCGAGCGCACCGTCGGGAGGCTCGTCGCCGGTCGGCTGCAGGAACTCGCCGGCGGCCTCGGCGTAGGCCTCGGTCGCGAGCTCGTCCCAGGGCGCCGCGGGCGTCTCCGGCGGCTCGCGTGTGACGACGCGCGCGCTGACGTCGATCGTCAGGTGGTCGTGCGGCGCGGCGATCCCGAACTCGATGACCTCGCTGCCGAAGTAGTCCGTGTGGCGCGACAGGCGCGCCTCGGGGTCGACGCGGACATGGAAGTCGTCGACGCGCTGGTTGGCGGTCGTCGCCGGGCGCACGCGCAGCGCGTTGAGGTTGTCGGTCACCGGCGCGTCGTAGCGGTACTCGGTGAGGTAGCGGATGGCGAAGTTCACGTGATGGCGATCCCGGGCGCGACGGCCCCGGCGAAGTAGCGGTCGGCGATGTCGTGGTCGGCCAGCGCGAGCTCGGACTGGACCTCCTCGCACAGGCGCGCCAGATCGGCATCCTGCCCGCTCGTGCGCTGCTTGAACTCGAGGTCGGCGACGAGCCGGCTGAGCCGCAGCACCGGCTCGGAGCGGCTCGGCGCGTGGTCGGCGCGCTCGAGCGCGACGTGGACGGCGTGCACCGCGGAGGCGACCGAGTCCGGGTAGGCACGCTCGAACAGCAGGAAGCGCGCGACCGGCAGCGCGTCGGGCGCCCCGGGGACCGAGCGGCTGAACGCTTGGAAGCCGCCGGTCGCCTGCAGCAGCGCGAGCGCCTGGCCGTCGCGCCACGAGATGTCGTCGCCGGGCTGCGGCAGCGCGACGCGCAGCATCCGCAGCACCATGTCGGCCGACTCCATGCGCCCGCCGGCCTGCAGGAACGCGGAGGCCTCGTCGCGCAGCATCGTGCGGTTCGTCAGGCCCCAGAACAGCGCGCTGCGCTCGCGCACGTACCCGTAGACGGAGTACGGGCCCTTGCGCAGGCGCGCGCTGAGGTCGCCCTCGAGCAGCGTGAGGTTCGTGGTGTTGATCGCCTCCCACATCTCGGCCGAGATGACGTCGCGCACGGTGCGCGCCCCCTCGCGCGCACGACCGATGCAGGCGACGACGCTCGCCGGGTTGTCGACGTCGAGCGTGAGCGCGCGCAGGACGCTGTCGCGGTCGACCTGCGCGGGCTGCTCGGCGCTCATGATCCGCAGCACGCTGCGCCACGTCAGGCGCAGGCCCGGGTCGTCGGGCCGGCCCTGCAGGTCGGCGGAGAAGATGCCGTCGAGCATGCGGGCCGTCGCCTCGGCGCGCGCGACGTTGCGGCCCAGCCAGAAGAGCTCGTGGGCGATCCGCGCGAGCATCTACTGCTGCTGTTGCTGTTGTTGTTGCTGATCGCTCCAGCCGCCGAGGCGCAGCTCCGGCATCCGCGGGACGACGTCGTGGACCTGGGTGCTCTGCGTCGCGCCGTCCTCGGCCGGGTCGCCCGCCTCGAGCACCCATGTGTCCTTGGAGCCGCCGCCGCGCGAGGAGTTGACGATCATCGAGCCCTCGACCATCGCCACGCGCGTGAGTCCGCCCGGGACGATCCGGATGCGCTCGCCGAAGACGGCGAACGGCCGCAGGTCGACGTGGCGCGCGCTCAACGCGCCGTCCGGCCCCGCGGTCGGGACCGTCGAGAGGTCGACCATCTCCTGCGCGATCCACAGCCCCGGGTCGCGGCGGATGAGGTCGGCGAGGCCCTCCAGCTCGTCGGGCGGCGTGTGCGGGCCGATGAAGACGCCCTTGCCGCCGCTCTCGCCCGTCGGCTTGACGACCAGCTCGTGCAGGCGACCGAGCACCTCCTCGCGCACGTCGTCGTCGGACAGCAGGTAGGTCCTGACGTTCTCGAGGATCGGCTCCTCGCCGAGGTAGTAGCGGATCATCTCGGGCACGTAGTGATAGATCGCCTTGTCGTCGGCGACGCCGGTGCCGAACGCGTTGGCGATCGCGACCGTCCCGGCGCGGTAGGCGCGCACGAGGCCCGGCACGCCGAGCAGCGAGTCCGGGCGGAACTCGAGCGGATCGGCGAAGTCGTCGTCGAGTCGCCGGTAGACGGCGTGCACGCGGGCCAGGCCCGAGGTGGTGCGCATGTAGAGCACGTCGTCGCGCACGACGAGGTCGCTCGCCTCGACGAGCTCGACGCCCATCTGGCGCGCCAGGAACGCGTGCTCGAAGTAGGCCGAGTTGTGCGGCCCCGGGGTCCAGACGACGACGGTCGCCTCGCCCTCGGTCGCGGGCGCGACCGCCTGCAGCGCCTCGAGCAGCAGCCGCGGGTAGTGGTCGACCGGGCGCACGCGGTAGCGGTTGAAAAGCTGCGGCACGAGGCGCGTCATCGCGACGCGGTTCTCCAGCACGTAGGAGATGCCCGACGGCGTGCGGACGTTGTCCTCGAGCACCTTCCAGGTGCCGTCGTCGTCGCGCACGAGGTCGCAGCCGGCGACGTGGCAGTAGACGCCGCCCGGCGGCCGGATGCCGTGCACGGCGCGCGCGAAGTGCGAGCGGCTGACGATCAGCCGCCACGGCACGATGCCCTCGCGGACGATCTCGCGCCCGTGGTAGACGTCGTCGATGAAGTGGTTCAGCGCGCGGATGCGCTGCGCCAGGCCGCGCTTGATGTGGTCCCACTCGGACGCCGGCAGGATCCGCGGCACGAGGTCCAGCGGGAACGGGCGGTCCTTGACCAGCGACCCGTCGGCGCCGGCCTCGAACGTGATCCCCTGCTGCATGAAGATCGCATCGCGGCGACGGCCGGCGGCGGCGAGCTCGTCGCGGCCCATCTCCTCCAGCGCGTCGATCAGCGCCGCTGCGTGACGGTGCGGTGCGCCGAAGCGGTCGAGGATCTCGTCCACGACCGGGAATTGTGACGTGCGCGGCGCTTTCGCCTCTTCTTCTTCCTCGGCGTCTTGCCCGTGACCGCGTGCACGGCGGCGGCGGCGTCGACGGCGCCGGCGCGGGCGGTGCGCAGCAGCGCGTCGCGCAGCTCGCCGGCCGGGAGGGTGGGCGCCGCGGCGGCTTCGAGCGCCAGCGTGGCCGACACGTAGGCGGCCGCCATCGAGGTGCCGGAGCGGTACGCGAGGCCGGCGACGCCGAGCGAGAGGATGTTCGCGCCCGGCGCGCTGATGTCCACGCCGGCACCGAAGTTCGAGAAGGCCGCGCGGCGGCCGAAGGCGTCGGTCGCGCCGACGCCGATGACGGCCGGCTCGGGGTAGGAGATCGGGTAGGACGGCTGCGCCGACAGGTCGCGCCCGTCGTTGCCGGCCGACGCGACGATCACCGCGCCCGCGTTCTGCGCGCGCACGATCGCGTCCTCGAGCTCGCTGCTGGCGCCGTCGCCGTTGACAGAGACGTTGAGGATGCGGGCGCCATGGGCGACCGCGTAGTCGATGCCCTCCGCGAGCCAGTGGGCGTTGCCGGCCTTGCCGGCGCCGAGCACCTTGACGGGCAGGAGCGTCACGCCGGGTGCAAGCCCGCGCACGAGCCCGTGGCCGGCGATGATGCCCGCGACGTGCGTGCCGTGGCCGTTGTCGTCGTACTTCGCCGTGCGTCCATTGACGAAGTCGACGAACTTCACCACGCGCTGGCCGTTGACCACCTTCACCTTGGCGTTGAAGCCCTGATAGGTGAGGTCGTCGTGCCAGCCCGTGATCCCGGAGTCGATGATCGCCACGCCAATGCCCGCGCCGTCGTAACCGAGCAGCTGCTGCACCTGGCGGGCGCCTTCGACGATGCCCACGTAGTTCAGCTCGCCGCCGGTCTTGCGGTCGTAGTGCATCGCGGCAACGCAGGGGTTGTCGGCGAACTTGCGGAGCTGGCCGTTGGGCAACTGGACCAGCTGGCCGCTGATCACGTTGAACTTGTAGCCGCTCTTTCCGCCCGCCTTGGCGATCTCAGTGTCGACGCTGCAGCCCGGCTTCAGCATCACGATGGCGCGCGTCAGGCCGTTGCCGTCCTGCTTCGCGCGTTCGTTCAGCTTTCTGTCGAGCTTCGGATGATCCGACGACCTACGTCCGTCGTAAGCCGGCGCGCCTTGGTCGGTCACGATCGAGCGGGGGTCGGGGTCGCGCTTGGCTTTCCCCTCGCGCCTGCCATGAACTTGCGTGATTCACTCACGATCGAAACCTCTTAAGAAACTGCATCTTGCCGCGGGGGCCTAGCCCCACACCGCTTTGTCGTGCGTCCACTTTCGGTCCGTGCCTGTCAGCCACTCCATGGTCGTTGACCTCGCTGGATCGAGAGTTACGAGTGCGCCTCCTCTAGAGCAAGTGGGAGGCCACAACGGAAGGGCTGGTCTGGAGGTGAGGTAACTGACTGAATAGAAATGGGTTTACGAAAGGTGTGATCGTGGCGTCGACGGAGGCCATCCGCGGGCGCTGGTCTGATACGGCACATGCGCACACGCGATTCGCCGATAATTCGGCCTCAACTAGGCCGTATGCCGTCGCTTACCGGGATTTGTGCTGGAATGAAACACGAGTCCTGAACTTGAACACGCGCGACGCCCCGTCAAACNCAAATGACGGGGCGTCTTCCGGCGGCGGCGCCGCCGGCCGTCTGAATCGCGAAAACGGTGATCGTCAGCGCCGCCGCCGGCACCAGCAGCCATGGCGCTTCGACGAGGACGCCTACCTGGGAGGCGTCGCGCAGCATGGCGCCCCAGCTCGGCGCCGGCTCCGCAAACCCAAAGCCTGCAAAGGAAAGCGTCGCCTCCGCCATCACGAACGCCGGCACGATCATCGTCGCCTGCACGGCCAGGAAGCCGCGGGTCGCCGGCAGCAGATGACGCCAGAGCACGCGCGCCGGCGACGATCCGAGCGCCCTCGCCGCTTCCGCGTACTCGGAGCGGCTTTCGACGACGACGATTCCGCGTACTCCGCGTGCGACGGATGGCCATCCGATCACGCTCAGAACTGAAACGAGGGCCAGGAACACTTCCCCGGTGCTCAGCACCAGCGGCAGCGCGCCGCGCAGCGCCAGCACGACGTAGATCGCCGGCAGGACGAGCACCAGATCGGCGATGCGCATCAGCGCGTGATCCGCCCAGCCGCCGGCGTATGCCGCGATGCCGCCGACGAGCGCTCCCAGCAGCAGCGAGACGGCGCCGGCCAGCGCCGCGACGCCCAGCGACAGCCGCGCGCCGGCCAGGACCCGCGACAGCACGTCGCGTCCGAGCCCGTCGGCGCCGAGCAGGAACCATGGCTCCGGTGACGTGAACCCGATCCGCCGCGACCGATCCTCGGCATAGCGCCGCTCGATCGGGTCGACGACGTGCACCGGGTAGGCGAACGGCGTATGCCACGCGCCCTCAGGGTCGATGACGTGGTGACGCATCGGCGGCGCGAACGGATAGCCGTCGAACTGGCGGCCCGGATCGTAGGG
>VAYD01000037.1:0-412 GCA_005883905.1 Actinomycetota bacterium | reverse complement strand
ACGTGCGCGAGGTCGGCGGCGAGCACGCCCAGCGCGAGAAACCCGGCGCGGGCGGCGGCGCAGCCGGCGACGAGGTTCGTGTCGCGCGCCAGCAGCGCGCTCCGCATCAGGTCGCCGAGGCCGGGCCACGACGTGACGAGCTCGACGGCGAACGAGCCGCTGAAAAGCGACCCCACGATCACGCCGTAAACGGCGAGGACCGGGCCGAGCGATTGTCGCCAGCCGTGACGCCACACCACGCGCAGCGGCGACAGTCCCCTGGCGCGCGCCGCGGCGATCGAGGGGCGCTGCAGCACGTCGGCGATCGACTGCGACTGCAGCCGCTCGAGCGTCGCCGCGACCGGCAGCGCCAGCGACAGCGCCGGCACCACGAAGCTGCGCGGACCATCCATTCCCGAGACGGGCAACCAGC
>VAYD01000036.1 GCA_005883905.1 Actinomycetota bacterium | reverse complement strand
ACCGTCTTCAGCCCCTGCTCGAGCCCGGCTACGACGCCGCCCGGCTGCGCGACATCCTCGACGACGTCTACGCTCGCCACGGGGCGGGTTCGGGCGCTAACGACCGCAGTCATCGAGCAACCCCAGCGCGGTTTCCACACCGCGGGCGAGGAGCTGATCGGACCGGTCGCGATCCGTGAGCGTCCTGGCGAGCTGCAGGGTCCCGAGCATGAAACCGAACGGTTCGCGCAGCCTCGACGTCCGTCGGGTCGAGCCGCGATGCGATGTCGTCCATGGTGCGCGTCGGTTCGTCGGTGAAGACCTGCTTGGTCGGGGCGGGGCGGCGGACGATCTCGTCAATCAGGGCTGCCGAGGGGCAGCCGTCGGCGGCCTGATCGCGGTGCTGCGGGGACAGGTAGGAGCGGATGAACGCCTCGATGCCCGCGCGCCCCGCGGGTTGGGAGTCGAAGCTCCGGCGCTGTGCGCGCAACTGGTCGGCGAGCACGTTCGCGACGAGGTCCTCCTTCGACCTGAAGTGGCCGTAGAAGGCACCGTTCGTCAAGCCGGCATCCGACATCACGCTCGCCACGCCCGCGCCATCGATTCCGTCCTGCTTGAACCGCCGCCCGGCCGCTTCGAGGATCCGCTCCCGCGTCGTCTGTTTTTGGTCCTTGCTGTAGCGCATGGCGAACCTCTTTGGGAGCCGACCTCATTTGGTGCCGTCAGCGTGTGTCGCTGATCACAGTATTACGATCGTACTATGAAATTATGAGCGTAATGCAAAGCGCGAAGGAGTGATCATGGTGGTCGAGACGGGACGCGTAGCGTTGGTGACGGGAGCATCGTCCGGGATCGGTGAGGCGGCCGCGCACGCGCTGCTTGGCGAGGGGTTCACCGTGTACGGGACGAGCCGTAGGGCAGTTGCGGGTGAGGAGCGGGGCGGAGTGATGTTCCTGCCGCTCGACGTCACCGATGATCAGTCGGTGGCCGGCGCGGTACGGGAGGTGCTCGGCCGGTCCGGCCGGATCGACGTCCTGGTGAACAACGCGGGCCTGGGCATCGCCGGCGCAGCGGAGGAGAGCTCGATCGAGCAGGCTCGGGCTCTGTTCGACACCAATCTCTTCGGCTCGATCCGGATGACTCGCAACGTCCTGCCGAAGATGCGGGAGCAGGGCAGCGGCCGAATCATCAACATCAGCTCCGTCCTGGGCTTGGTCCCCGCGCCCTTCGGGGCCCTGTATTCCGCGACCAA
The DNA here is from genome assembly GCA_005883905.1 of Actinomycetota bacterium. Taxonomy (GTDB): domain Bacteria; phylum Actinomycetota; class Thermoleophilia; order Solirubrobacterales; family Solirubrobacteraceae; genus AC-49. The sequence goes on along the minus strand of VAYD01000036.1, from coordinate 3,186 downwards.
GCACGCGATCGAGGGGTACTCCGAGTCGCTGGACCACGAGGTACGGGAGCACGGCGTCCGAGTGCTGCTGGTCGAGCCCGCCTACACCCGGACCTCGTTTGATTCGAATGCCATCCCCGCGGACGAACCCCTTCCCGTCTATGCCCGACGCCGCGAGGTGTTCGACGCACTCATCGCCGACGCGATCAAGGGCGGCGACAAACCATCGGTCGTCGCCGAGGCCATCGTCGCTGCGGCCACCGACTCGCGCCCGAAGCTCCGCTACCAGGCCGGGCCACTCGCGCGCCGCGCGGCCAAGCTGCGTCGCTACGCGCCCTCGACCGTGTTCGACAAGCAGATCCGCAAGATCAACCAACTCAACGGTCCAGCAAGTTCCCCCTTCCCCGCACCGCAGCGGAACGCATCAAACGAACAACCGTCGTCGCGTCGAGCGCCGCAGGCGGCGTCTCACGGCACGGCGGGAGGCGGCGAGGAACGGTGACCGTGAGCGAACTGACACGCGCCAGGGATCTCGACGGGCTCAACCGTCGTCACGCAGTCTGGATGATCTGGACGAAGATCACCGACTCCATGCTCGACAGCGAGCTCGCGTGGCGCGAGAGCGTGGCGGCCGTCGGCAGCGCCTTATTGCACAGCCAGTGAAGGGGTCGGGGGGCTGGGGGTCTGCGAAGGCCCTGCAATCTTTTCGCTGAATCGCTAGGCCTCGGGGATCGGTCGGCCGTATTCCTCCAGGGTGATGGAGTCCGGCTCAGGACCGCCGCGGACCCCCGTGTCGAGCCCGTCCAGCGCGGCCATGTCGTCTGCGGTCAGCTCGAAGTCGAAGACGTCGAAGTTCTCGGCGATGCGTTGTGGCCGCACGGACTTGGGGATCACCGAGCGCCCGTGCTGCAGATGCCATCGCAGCATCACTTGTGCGGGTGACTTGGCGTGCTTGTCAGCGACCCCGACGATGGTCGAGTCGTTGAGCGTCGAGGTCTGGACCTGGCCGCGGTAAGCGGTGATGCCACCGATGGGCGACCACGCCTGCGTGAGGATGTCGTGTGCGTCATTGGCGGCCACGGCGTCTGCCTGCGTGAAGTACGGGTGCAGCTCGATCTGGTTGACGGCTGGTACGACCTCGGTGCGCTGGAGCAAGCCGTCGAGCTGTTCGGGCATGAAGTTGCTGATGCCGATTGCGCGGACTTTGCCGTCGCCGAGGAGCGTCTCGAGCGCTTTGTAGGCGTCGACGGTCAGGTCGAAGCGTGAGGGCAGCGGCTGGTGCAGCAGGAGCAGGTCGACCTGGTCGATCCCGAGCTTGGCGGCGCTCTTCTCGAATGCGTGTGACGTGGCGTCGTATCCGTAGTCGCTGATCCAGACCTTCGTCTCGACGAACACGTCGGATCGGTCGAGTCCCGACCGCCGGATTGCCTCGCCGACCTCGCGCTCGTTGCCGTACGCGGCGGCCGTGTCGATCAGGCGGTAGCCGTCGTCAAGTGCGGTCGCGACGGCAGCCATCGTGTCCTCGGGCGGTGTCTGGAAGACGCCGAGTCCGAGGGCGGGCATGTCGACGCCGTTGTTGAGCTTCAGGGCAGGGACGGTTGCAGGAGACATCCTGTGATCCTTCGGTTCGCTTGGGTTGTTCTCAGCCGTCGCCGACGGGCGCGGCTGACGTAGCGGTCCAGCTGGCGAGCAGGTCGAGCGCTTCCTGTGAACGGCTGCCGGGCTCTGCGCTGTAGACGCTGACCGTCAGGCCGGCGTCGGCCGAGAGCTCGAGGACCTCGTAGGACAGCTCGAGGTCGCCGACCACGGGGTGGTGCAGGCGCTTGGTGCCGGTCTGGTGGTAGCGCACGTTGTGAGCCGCCCACCAGGTGCGGAACTCGGGGCTGCGGGTCGACAGCTCTCCGACGAGATTGGAGAGGTCTTTGTCGTAGGGGTTGCGGCCGGCCTCGGAGCGCAGGTGCGCGACGAGGTCCTTGGCGGTGCGCTCCCAGTCGGTGTAGAAGTCGTGGGCGGCGGAGTCCAGGAAGCTGAAGCGCGCACTGTTCGGCGGCTGCTCGCGGCTGTCGAAGACGGGCGCGTACAGCGCGCGGCCGAGCACGTTGGCCGAGAGGTAGTCGACGCGGCCGTTGCGCACGATCGCCGGCGTGGCCATCGCGTCGACGATGCGTTGGACAGCTGGTCGGACGCGCTGTTGGGACGAGCGGCGGCGCTTGGGAGCCACGGGGTTGGCGGCGCGGGCAAGGTGGTGCAGGTGGGCGCGCTCGGCATCGTCGAGCTGCAGCGCCGTGGCGAGCGCCTGCAGGACTCCGTCCGACACGCCGCTGGCGGCGCCGCGCTCCAGGCGCTTGTAGTACTCGACGCTCACAACGGCAAGAGACGCGACCTCCTCGCGGCGCAGGCCTGTCACGCGCCGCGGGCCGTAGGACGGCAGTCCGACCTGCTCGGGCGTGACCCGTTCTCGGCGCGAGGTGAGGAACTCGGCGATGTCCTGTGCGGCGTCCACGCTTTGCACAGTACCCCCGTCGCGACGGGGCAAAGGTGCCCTGTCAGGCCCAGGCGACGAACCTCGCCAAGGGGGATCTCGTGATCGCGCCGTTCGCCTACAGCGATGGCACGTGCCCGAACTGCGAGAACGGGATCACGACCTCGTGCATGAACGGCGGGTTCTTCCCGATGAACGGCGATGGCGGCGTCCCAAGAGTGGGGTTCAGCGCGATACGCTCGCTCTCAGGCAGCGAGGCTCGCAGGCTCGGGCCACGGTGCGCATGCGAACAGGTGGTCGGCGAGCTGGTCGGCTGTGGTGGACTCCCAGCGTCCGCTGTCGACCAGGTGGCGGCACAGCGCGTCGGCATCCAGCAGGGCGTCGCGCGCTTCGACGTCGCGGGTCAGGTCGCATGCGAACACGAGCAGGTCGGCGGCGGTCCGGATAAGGTCGCGTTCGGCGGGGAGCAGCTTGCTCGGGCCGAGCTCGTCGATGATCTTGACCACGCGTCCGTAGGCGCGGGCGCGATCGGGCGTCATCGCTCGTCCTCCCGCTACCAGTCGGTCGGGAAAGCGACGACGCGCGGGAAGCCGCGATCGATCGCACGCAGTGGGTCGCGGATGTTCCGCTTGGCACGCGGTGCCGGGGCGCCGGGAGCGGCAATGAGAGACCAGCGGACGAGCGCCACTTCGCGCCGGTGCGCGGAGAGCGCGCCTACCTCGGTG
>VAYD01000035.1:4325-11324 GCA_005883905.1 Actinomycetota bacterium | reverse complement strand
CGGCAGGCGTGCGAGCCGAGGATCACGTACAGCCGGGGCTGCTCGGCCACGATCAGGTCCCTCCGAGCAGCTCGACCGCCGACCCGCGCGTCCCGCGCCACGCCGGGTACAGCCCGCCGAGCACCCCGATCGCCACGCCGATCAGCAGGCCCTGGCCGATCGTCCACGGCGTCACGTGCGGCGTCACGACCGCCGACACGGAGAGCGCGTCGTTCAGCAGACCGGCGCCGACCACGCCGAGCAGCAGGCCGAGCCCGGCGCCGACGAGGCTGACCGCCACGCCCTCGGCGAGCACCAGAATGGCGATCCGCAACCGCTGCCAGCCCATGGCGCTCAGCAGCGCGAGCTCGCGCCGGCGCTCGAGCACCGCCATCGCCATCGTGTTCGTCACGCCGAGCCCGCCGACGATCAGCGCCAGCGCCGCGATGATCGTGACCACGTTTCGCACGAGCTGACCGTTGGCGCCCGCGCGCTCGGCGTCGTCCGCGGTCCCGAGGATCTGGGCCCCGGGCAGCGCGCGCTTCAGGGCCTTCTCGGCGGTCGAATGGCGAACCTCGGGCGCGAGCTGGACCGCGACCGTCGTCACGTCGTTGCCCCGGTGCTCCAGGCGCTGCGCAGTGTCGAGGTCGAGGATCGCCCCGGTGTCCTCGAAGAAGACGCCCGAGTGGTAGATGCCGGTCACGGTGAACGGCCGCTTCTTCACCTTCAGCGTCGAGCCCGGACCGAGCTTCAGCTCGTGCGCGAGCTTGTCCCCGACGAGGATCCCGGTGCGGCCGCCCGGCCCCCCGCGCCCCTCGCTTACGACCAGCCGGCGGCGGAAGAAGCCGTTGGGCTCCGCGCCGAACACGACGGCCGCCGGCTCCTGCTTGACGCCCTCGATGACGAGCAGCAGCGGCGTCGCCTCCGCGACGTCCGAGCGCTTCTCCAGGCGTGGCGCCAGCGACGCCGACAGCACCGACGCCGTCGGATCCGACACGCCCGACTGGAAGATGCCGAGGTCCGCCTGCCCGAGGTGCACGAGCTCAGCCGCCGTGCGCTTCAGGCCCGAGCCGACGGACAGCAGCGCGACGATCGTCGCCACGCCCAACGCGATCCCGAGCGCGGTCGCGGCTGCGCGCGCCTTGCGCCGGGCGAGGTAGGTGAACACGAGCCCAGCCACCGGCGCACACGCTAGTCGAGCGGGTAAGAACACGCGCCTGCCGGACGCAGACGAGGACATGAACCTGACGCTCGCCACATCAGCGGACCCCGATCTGCGCACGATCGACCGGCCGGCCGCGCGCCGCGCGTGCGCCGACCTGCTGCGCGCGCTCGGCGCCGATCCGGATGCGCCCGGCCTGACGGACACGCCGCGCCGGATGGCCGAGGCGTATGCGGAGATGCTCACGCCCTTGCCGTTCGAGCCGACGACGTTCCCGAACGCGGACGGCTACGACGAGCTCGTGGTCGCCGGGTCGATCCCGTTCCATTCGCTGTGCGAACACCACCTGCTCCCGTTCCACGGGGTCGCGCACGTGGGCTACCTGCCGGGCAACCGCATCATCGGCCTCTCGAAGCTCGGCCGGGTCGTCGAGCTCTTCGCGCGCGACCTCCAGGTGCAGGAACGCCTGACGCAGCAGATCGCCGATTGGCTTGACGAGCACCTGGCGCCGCGCGGCGTCGGCGTCGTGCTGGAGGCAGAGCATCTCTGCATGTCGCTGCGCGGCGTCCAGAAGATCGGAGCGCGGACCGTGACGTCTGCGCTGCACGGCCTGGTGCGCGAGGATTCGCGTACCCGCCAGGAGTTCCTGGACCTCGCGACGCGGAGGATCGGATGAGCACGCAGACGTTCGTCATCGTGGGCGGCGGCCTCGCCGGCGCCAAGGCCGCGGAGGCGCTGCGCGAGGAGGGCTTCGACGGGCGCGTCGTCCTGCTCGGCGAGGAGGACGTGGCGCCCTACGAGCGCCCGCCGCTGTCGAAGGACTACCTGCAGGGCGAGTCCGGGCGCGACGCGATCTGGGCCGAGGAAGACGGCTGGTACGACGCGCACGACGTGGAGCTGCGCATGAGCACGAAGGTGAGTGAGCTCGCCCTCTCCTCGTCCGAGGTCGTGCTCGACGGCGGCGAGCGGATCGGCTTCGACGAGCTGCTGCTCGCAACCGGGTCCGCCGCGAAGCGCCTGCCGATCCCGGGCGCCGACCTCGACGGCGTGCACCTGCTGCGCACGGTCCACGACTCCGACGCGCTGCGCGAGGCGCTGCAGCCTGGTGTGCGCGTGGTCGTCATCGGCGCGGGGTGGATCGGCTGCGAGGTCGCGGCCTCGGCGAAGCTGCGCGGCGCGGATGTGGCGATGATCGCCCCAGAGGCGGTCCCGCTGGAGCGCGTGCTCGGCCCCGAGGTGGGCGCGATCTACCGCGACGTCCATGCCTCCAAGGGCGTCGAGCTCGCGCTCGGCACCGGCATCGAGGCGATCGAGGGCAACGGCCGCGTCAGCGGCGTGCGGACGAGCGCCGGCAGCGTGCACGAGGCCGACCTGGTCGTGATCGGCGTCGGCGCCGCGCCGCGCCTGGAGCTCGCGGAGGCGGCCGGCTTCGACCTCGACGACGGCGTCCTGACGGACGACCGCCTCCGCACCAGCGCGCCGAACGTGTTCGCGGCCGGCGACATCGCCAAGGCGCAGCACCCGATCCTCGGCGAGCGCATCCGCGTCGAGCACTGGGGCACCGCGCTCGAACAGGGGCCCGCGGCGGCGCGCAACATGCTCGGCCGCGACCTCGCCTACGAGCGGATCCCGTACTTCTTCTCGGATCAGTACGACGTCGGGATGGAGTACGCCGGCTATGCCCCGAGCTACGAACGCGTCGTCTTCCGCGGCGATCCGTCGTCGTTCGAGTTCCTTGCGTTCTGGATGCGCGGCGACCGCGTCGCCGCCGGCATGAACGTGAACATCTGGGACGTCAACGACGACATCCAGGCGCTGATCCGCAGCGGCTGCTCCGTCGACGACGACGCGCTGCGCGACCCGGGCGTGGCGCTCAGCGGGTTGGCGATGGCGTAGCTACGCCGCGCTTGCCGCTTGGTCCAGCCGCGCGAACTCGTCGCCGGCGAGCTCGAGCTCGGCCGCGGCGACGTTCTCCTCGAGGTGCTCGACGGAGCTCGTCCCGGGGATCGGCAGCATCACCGGGCTGCGGGCGAGCAGCCACGCGAGCGCCACCTGGCCGGTCGTCGCGCCGTGCGCCTGCGCGATGTCGGCCACAGCGCTGCCCGGCTCGGCGAGCCGGCCCGCCGCCAGCGGGAACCACGGGATGAAGCCGATGCCGTTGGCCTCGCAGTGTTCGAGCACGTCCTCGGACTTGCGCTCGGTGAGGTTGTAGAGGTTCTGGACGGTGGTGACCTCGAAGTGCTCGCCGGCCGCCTCGATCTCCTCGACGCTCACCTCCGACAGGCCGAGGTGGCGCACCTTGCCCTCTTCCTGCAGCTCGCGCATGACGCCGAACTGCTCCTCGCGCGGGACCTTCGCGTCGATCCGGTGCAGCTGCCAGAGGTCGATCGTCTCCACCTCGAGGCGGCGCAGGCTCATCTCGCAGCACTGGCGCAGGTACTCGGGGCGGCCGACCGGCGCCCACTGGCTGGGGCCGCTGCTGCGCGTCAGCCCCGCCTTCGTCGCGACCTTGATGCCGTCGTAGGGATGCAGGACCTCGCAGATGAGGTCCTCCGAGACGAACGGCCCGTACGAGTCGGCCGTGTCGATGAAGTCAACCTCGAGGGAGCGCAGCCGCCGCAGGACGGCGCGCGCGGCGATCGGATCCTTGGGCGGCCCCCAGATCCCGTCGCCGGTGATGCGCATCGCACCGAAGCCCAGTCGCGTGACCTCCATGTCCCCGCCGATGGCAAACGTGCCCGATGCCGTTGCGGTCGCGGTCATGACCGCAAGGTACTCCCCTATCCGTTGCGCAGAAGCCTGCGAAGGACCTGCGCCGAGCGCGGGTAGTGGCGCAGCCGGAACGGGCCGTCGGACTGCTTGCCCTGGTTGTAGACGAGCATCCGCACGAGTGGGTGCGCGCGGGTCCATGAGAACAGGCGCGTGACGAAGCCGGGGTCGTCCGCGCCCCACACGGCCCACTCGCCGAACACGAACGGTTTGCCGAACCCGCGCACGCTCGCGTAGAAGCGCTCGAGGCCCGAGAAGTTCGCGAACTTCGAGTAGAAGTCGGTGCCGACCCAGTCGACGTAGCGGGCGCCCGGCCAGTACGCCAGCGGCCGGTTGCCGGGCACGTCCGGCGCGCCCGCGACCTGCGGCACCCACTGCATCGCTACCTGCGCCTCGGGCAGCTCGGTCGCTCGCGCCTGCAGCGGCGGCTGGTGCAGCGCCTGCAGCTGCACGTCGACGTCGGGTCCGCCGCGCAGGATCACGGTCGTGCGGCGCCACGCGGCCTTGTAGGCGCTCGTCGAGTGCGCGCGGTCGTGCTTGGCGCCGTATGCGCTGTAGACGTTCCAGTGGCAGTTCATCTCGGCCATGAGCCGGATGTAGGCGGGCTCGCCGCGCGCCGCGATCGTGCGGTTCAGGTCGGCGAGCCAGCCGTCGACCGCGCCGCGCGCGATCGCGGCGGGCGTCACGCGCTCGGCGCCCGACGGGCTCGTCGTGCCGATGTGCAGCATCACGCGCGCGTGCGCGCTGTCGGCCAGCTCGAATGCCCAGTTCGTCGAGCCGTTGTAGGCGACGAACGACTGCACGACCGCCGGGCTGGCGCCCGTGTGCGCGACGTGAGACCGAGTAGCCACCCGCGACGCCGTTGAGCACGTGGCCGGCCGCGGGCGCGTAGGGCTCGGCGCCGGCTGCGGCGGGCACGGCGAGTGCGAGCAGGCATGCGAGCAGGGGGAGACGAGGCATCCCCCGTTGTCGTCGGCAGCCCGCGCGGGCGCCTTAGCCGTCGAGCGCTTCGCTCATACGTCCGACGACGAGCTCGGGGCGCCAGGCGGAGATGTCGAGCGTGAAGCGCGCCGGCACGTCGGGCGGGGCGACGATCCGAACCTGCGCGCCGCGCGCGCCGAACGCGCGCGTGAGGTCGTCGAGCATCCGCAGGCCGGTGCTGTCCATCCACGTCACCTCGGACAGGTCGAGCACGACCCGCTTGGCGCCGACGGTCGCGGCGAGCGCCTCGCGCTGCAGCGCGGGCACCGAGGCGAGATCGAGCTCGCCCTCGAAGCGCGCGACGTACGCGACCGAGCCGGCCTCGACCTCGACCGACCCCGCGCTCACGACCCGCCGCCCACGTGCTTGCGCATCGTCACGGTCGTCCCGGCCTCGTGCTCGACCGCGATGTCGTCCATGAGCTTGTCGAGCAGCAGCAGCCCGCGGCCGCGATCCTCGAGCTCGCCGGGCGGGCGCCAGCTGCCGTGGTCGGTCACGCGCAGGACGACGCCGTCGGAGCCCATCCGTGCCGAGACCCACACGAGCCCCGCCGCGATGTCGCGGTATGCGTGCTCGATCGCGTTCGTGACGGCCTCGGACGCGGCGAAGACGAGCGCGTCGCGGTCGTGGCCGACGACGGCGTTGCCGGTCAGCCACGCGCGCAGGTCGTCGCGCAGCGGCGCCAGCTCCTCGGGCTGCGCGCCGAGCTCGCGGTCGAAGCGCGGGCCCGCGCCGAAGCCGACGGCCAGCAGGCAGACGTCGTCCTGCGGCTCGCCTGGCAGCAGAGATGCGAGCAGCGCATCGGCGAGCCGTGAAGCCGCGGCGGCTCGGCGGCGCGACGCCTCCTCGACCAGCAGCCCGAGGCCGCGCTCGAGCGAGCGGTTGCGGCGGTCGACCAGGCCGTCGGTGTAGAGGACGAGCCGCGAGCCGGGCGCAAGCTGGATCTCCGCCTCGGTCCGGTTGCCGGTGGCGGCGCCGAGCGGCGCCGAGCGGCCCTCGTTGAGAAGCGTCGCATTGCCCTCCGCGTCGAGGAGCAGCGGCGGCGGATGGCCGGCGCAGGCGTAGCTGAGCCATCCGCTGTCGAGATCCAGCTCGGCGTAGGCGACGGTCGCCATGCGCCCCCGCGGCACCTGCTCCGCGAAGGCGTCGAGGCGGGTCAGGACGCCGGCGGGGCCCAGCTCGGCTGCGGCGAGGGCCCGCAGCGCGCTCCGGAGCTGCCCCATCGTCGTCGCCGCCTCCAGCCCGCGCGCGACGACGTCGCCGACGCAGATCCCGACATGCCCGGCCGTGAGCTCGAAGGCGTCGTACCAGTCACCGCCGACCTCGAGCGACGCGACGCCCGAGCGGTAGCGCGGCGCGAGCACGAGCCGCGGGTCCTCGGGCAGGTCGGAAGCGAGCAGGCTGTGCTGGAGCGCGTGGGCGACGCTGCGCTCGTGGTCGTAGAGGCGGGCGTTCTCCAGCGCGGTCGCGGCACGCGCGGCGAGGTCGGCGAGGAAGTCGGCGTCGGCCGCGAGCTCGGCGTGGATGCCGACCATGCCGAGCACCCCGAGGGAGCGGTCGCGCGTGCGCAGCGGCAGCAGCGCCGCATCGCCGTGGACGGCGGGCTCGGCTCCGAGCGCAAGCCGCCGGCGCGCCGCGAGCAGCGGCTCGACGACCGCGGAGTCGCGCACGGCGGTCACCTCGGGCTCCTCCGTCCGCTCGTCGCCGAGATCGACCCAGGCGCCCGCGGCCGCCTCGGGGACGAGCAGCTCGGCGAGCCGCTGCGCCCGCTCGGCCTGCGTCCGGACCTCGTCGAGCCCACGCCCGATCTCGGCGAGCAGCGCCATCCGCTCGCGCGCGCCCTGCTCGCGGCGACGCGATTCGAGCAGCTCGCGCTCGTGGGCGGTGCGCTCGGTCGCGTCGAAGAGCGTCGCGCGCACGAACTTCGGCTCCCCGTCCTCGTCGCGCTTGAGGACCGCGTCGATCAGGACCGGATGGGTCCGTCCTTGGGCGCCTTCGACCTCGAGCGCGAGCCCATGGATCTCCCCCTCGAGGCGCAGCAGGGGCGAGACGTGGACGTCGAAGTACAGGCGGCTGGCCGGGCTGAACAGCGAGGCGACGCTGCGGCC
>VAYD01000035.1:0-4172 GCA_005883905.1 Actinomycetota bacterium | reverse complement strand
GAGCGATCTGGCCGAAAGATCGGGTTTCGGTCGATGCGCTGACAGCGCATGAGAATCAGGGGGCTGACCCCTCATGCTCAGTAGTTTGCTATGCTAATTAGCAATGGCAACCACTTACGCCACTCCGCACCTGGCTTCGAGGCTGCGCCTCGCCGTCGCCAGGACCGCGCGGCGGCTGCGCCAGGAGGCCGGAGGTGGGCTGAGCCCAACGCTCACCGCCGCGCTTGCCTCGATCGAGAACCATGGCCCGCTGACCCCGAGCGAGCTCGCCGACCGCGAGCGCGTCAAGCGCCCGACGGCGACCCGGCTGATCGGCACGCTGGAGGAGAACGGGTACGTCACCCGCACCTCCGACCCGTCCGACCGCCGCTCCTCGCTCATCGCCATCACGCCCGAAGGGCGTGAGCTGATGCGCACCCTGCGCACCCGCAAGGACGCCTACCTCGCCCAGCGCCTGCGCAAGCTGAGCGCTGAGGATCGCGAAACGCTCGACCGTGCCGCCCACGTCCTGGAGCGACTGCTCGAGGAGGACCCTGCGTGACCGCGGCGCTTCGCCGATCGACCCTCTCCCTTTCGATCCCCAACTACCGCCGCTGGTTCGCCGGCCAGGTGGTCTCGATCTCCGGCAATTGGATGCAGACCGTCGCCGAGATGTGGCTCGTCGTGCACCTGACGGGCAACGGCGTCGCCGTCGGCATCACCGCGGCCTTGCAGTTCCTGCCGATCCTCCTGTTCGGCGCGCTCGGGGGAGTGCTCGCCGACCGCCACGACAAGCGGCGCCTGCTGATGCTCACGCAGGCGCTCATGGCGATCCCCGCCCTGACGCTGGCCGCGCTGACGGTCACGGGCGCAACGCAACTGTGGATGGTCTACGCGCTCGTGCTCGCTCGCGGGACCGTGCTGGCCGTCGACAACCCGCTTCGGCAGGCGTTCGTCATGGAGGTCGTCGGGCCTGAGCGCGTCGTCAACGCGGTCTCGCTCAACAGCGTGATCATCCACACCGGGCGCATCCTCGGCCCGGCGATCGCGGGTGCCGTGATCGCGCTCGCCGGGCTCGGCCTCTGCTTCGCCCTCAACGCCGCGTCGTTCGGCGCGATGCTGCTCGCAGTCGGCGGGATGGACCGCGACGAGCTTCGGCCCTCGCCTCGCGCCGGTCGCAGCCGCGGTCAGGTGCGCGAGGCGCTGCGCGAGGTCGCGTCGCGCCCCGCCCTGCTCGGCCCGCTGGCGATGATGGCCGTGATCGGGACGCTGTCGTTCAACTTCCAGGTGCTGCTGCCGCTGTTCGCGAAGTTCACGTGGCACGGCTCGGCGCAGACGTACGCGCTGCTGACGTCCGCGATGGGGATCGGCTCGGTTGCGGGTGCGCTCGCGGCGGGCGCGCGCAACCGCGTCACGCCGCGCCTGCTCGCCGGCTCGGCACTGCTGTTCGGAGCCGCGGAGCTCGGCGCCGCGGCCGCGCCGACCCTGCTCGCCCAGGCGCTGATCCTGGCCCCGCTTGGCGCCGCGAGCGTCACGTTCGCGGCGGGCGTGAACTCCTCGCTGCAACTCGAGGCCACTGGTCCGTCGCGCGGCCGCGTGATGTCGCTGTACTCGGTCGTGTTCCTCGGCTCGACGCCGATCGGCGCCCCGATCGTCGGCTGGCTCGCGCAGTCCTACGGGCCGCGCGCCGGCCTCGTCCTCGGCGCGGTCGCCGCGCTGAGCACCGGCGCGGCCGCCACCTGGTTCCTGCGCGCTCGTATGCGATCCCGTACAATCGAGCGTGATGACGAACAGTCCGACGAGCACCTTCCACGCCTACGCTCGCGACTACGACGCAGCCCGGCGGCGGCTCGTGCCGATGTTCGACACGTTCTACGGCACAGCGGTCCAGGCGCTGGAGCTCGCGCGCGAGCCGATCACGCGAGTACTCGACCTCGGGGCGGGCACGGGGCTCCTGAGCGAGCGCGTGCTGGCAGCCCATCCGGGCGCTGAGGTCGTCCTGCTCGACGGGGCACCGGCGATGCTCGACCAGGCGCGGGCGCGGCTCGGCGAGCGTGCGCGCTACCTGGTGGGGGACCTGACAGCGCCGCTGCCCGTCGGCCCCTGGGACGCGATCGTCTCGGCGCTGGCGATCCACCACCTGGCCGACCACGACAAGGCGGACCTGTTCGCGCGCGTGCGCGACGCGCTCGCCCCCGGCGGGGTGTTCGTCAACGCCGAGCAGGTGGCCGGCGCGACCCCTGCGCTCGAGGACTACAACCTGCGCCGACACGAACTGGCGGCGCGCGAGCTCGGCACCGACGATGCAGAATGGGAAGCGGCTGTCGAGCGCATGCGCCATGACCGCAAGATGACCGTCCGCTGGCACCTCGCGCGGTTCCGTGAGGCAGGCTTCAGCGATGCCGACTGCCTCTTCAAGGAGCACAGCTTCGCCGTCCTCGCCGCGCGGGCCTGAGGTTCCACCGGCGCTGCGTGCGCTGGCCGAGGCAGGCTGGGCGCTCGTGCGGCAGGCGCCGTCGGCGCGCGTCGGCCTCGCGCGCCTCGCGGGCGTGGTCGACCCCGGTGCGCTGCCGACCGCGATCCGCGAGCCGATCGCGCGCGAGCTCGAGGCGGCCCGTGCGGCGGCGTGCGAGCCGCTGGAGGCGGCCGCGGTGAAACGCGTCGCAAGCGCGTTCGACGACTTCGATCCGGACCCGATCGCGATTCGCGCCGCCGCACAGACGCATCGCGGCACGGTCGACGGCGTGCCCGTCGCCATCCGGATCCGTCGCCCCGGGCTCGAACGCTCGGTGCGCAACGACCTTGCGCTGCTCGACACGCTGGCCCCGGCCCTGCGCGCCGCACTGCCGAGGGCCGATGCCGGCGCGCTGCTGCGCTCGGCCCGCGAGCAGCTGCTCGACGAGCTGGACTTCGAGCACGAGGCGTCGATGCAGCGGCGGGTGGCGCGGGCGCTGCGCGGGATCGACGGCCTGGTGGTGCCGGCCGTCCACAGCGACCTGTGCGCGGAGGACGTGCTCGTCGCCGAGCTGCTCGACGGCGAGACGCTCGCCGACGGAGCGCGGCCGAGCGATCCCGCCGCCGCCGCGCGCACACTGGTGGCCGCGCACGTCGCCGCCGCCCGCGCAGGGTTCGCCCTGGTCGATGCGCGGCCCGGCCACGTCGTCGTGCTGGCCGACGGCCGGATCGGGCTGCTCGGCGTCGGGATGGCGCGGCCGGTCGGCCGCGACCGGGTCGGGCGAGCGTTCGACGCCCTGGCCGCGCTGCGCGGCGCCGACGAATCATCGTTCCCGGGCACGGCGGCCGAGTACGCCGTCGCGCGGTCGGCCCTCGGACCGCTCGTCGAGGGCGAAGCGCGGCTCGACGCCACCGCGTTGCGCTGCGCGCTGCGGAGGGCGCTGCCCGCCTTGGAGCTCGCGCCCCAGGTCGAGCCGCAGGCCGACGACCTCTGGCTCGCGCGCGCCGCCGGCCAGCTCGTCGCCACGCTCGCGCGCCTCGAGGCGAGCGCCGACTGGCCCGCGCTCGTCGCAAGTTCCTGAGGGGCGGGACGTTGAAAGGAGCATGGTCCACAAGCTCCGCCTGCCAGCGCTTGCCGCGCTCCTGATCCTCGTCGCCGCGGTCGCCGTCGCCCGCCCGTGGAGTGGCGAGCACCGCGCCGCGGCGCAATGCCGGGAGCACGAGGCCCAACAGGAGCATGAAGGCCGGTCCGTCAACCCGATGTACGTAGGACCGCGCGCGGCGGAGTCGCCCTGCGGCGACCGCCCGGGCCATCCGGAGTCGTTCGCGGACCTCGCGCGTGCCAACAGCGCCCGCGCCGCCCGCACCGTCGCCCCCGGCACGCGCCTGAAGCCCGGCGCCTTCCGTGCGGCCGTCGCGCAGCGTGCCGACCTGCCGCGCATCGGCGGCACGTGGACGCCGTACGGCAACACCCCGCTGATCGGCGACCGCACCGAGTACGACACCACCAACGGCTCCACGCGCGAGGGGCTGGCCGACCTCTCCGGCCGCGTCACGTCGTTCGCCGCCGACCCCGGCGGCGACCACATCTTCGCCGCGGCGTCCAACGGCGGCATCTGGATGTCCACGAACCGCGGCGACTCATGGACCTCGATCGGCGACAGCCTGCCCACGCAGGTCGTCTCCGGCATGGTCTGGACGCCCGCCGATGGCGGGACGCTCATCGTCCTGACCGGCGA
>VAYD01000034.1 GCA_005883905.1 Actinomycetota bacterium | reverse complement strand
CCAGCGGCCGCGGTGCGGCCCGCAGTGGCTCCAGGCGCATCGCGCGCCGGCTGAGCCAGGCGATCATCGGCAGCGCCCAGACGGCGTAGAGCACGTCGGAAAGCGGCAGCTCGAGCCGGAAGACGATCCCGAGCCACGCGGCCGCGATCGCGCCCAGCCACGGAGCGCGACGGGCCTCGAGCACCTCCCACGCCACGAGCGCCGCGAGGAACGGCGCGTGGTAGTAGGCGTGGTTCCAGGGGTCCAGCGCGCAGCGCATGAGCATCAGCAGCGCGAGGAGCGCGAGCGGGTCGACCGCGCGCCGGCGAAGCGCGACGCCGCCGAGGCCGAGCGTGAGGACCGCGACGAGCGGGTGCGCGAGGTGCTGCAGCCAGGTCGGCACCAGGTACACGACCGACGACTCGCCGGCGCCGAGCGAGACGCGCTCGCTGATCGCTGTGAAGCCCCAGAGGTTGCCTGTCCGCATCGCCGACAGGCCGAAGGCGGGATGGTCGAGCGCCGAGACGAACGCGTGCGGGTCCGCAAGCGCGACCGGGACGATCACGGCCGCCGCGATGCCGGCCGCCGTGGCGGCCAGCCGGACGCGCGCCTCGCGCGGCGCGGCGATCAGCACCGGGGCGATCGCGATCAGCGCCCACTGCTTGGTGGCCAGCGCGGCGCCCAGGGCGGCGGCGGCCCACAGCGGCCGCTCGGCCGCGAGCAGCACGGCCGCCACGCACAGCGCGGCGCCGAGCAGCTCTTCCGGGTGGCCGAGGTGCAGCGCATCGAGCGTCACAGGGTTGGCGACCAGCAGCGCGCCCGCGAGCAGGCCCACGCCGGCGCCCGCGCGGCGCGCGACGAGCACGCCGAGCCCGACGAGTGCGAGCATGCAGGCCAGCGCGCCGAGCCGGTACGCCCAGATCGAGTCCGGGCCGGCCAGCGCGGCCAGCGGCGCGCGCAGCAGGATGCTCAGCGGGCCCATCTGCACCTGCGCCGACGTGAAGCCGTGGATGTCGCCGCGGGCGAGCGCGGAGATCGCCGGTCCGGCGTCGGCGGGGTAGTCGGTGCCCATCCCTGTGATCAGGGCCATCAGGGCGGCGGCCAGCGCCGCGCTAGCGCAGGAGGATCGTGCGGGCGAGCGCATACCGATGTCCATCGGCGTCAATCGCGGTGCCCTTGACCAGCAGCCGCACGCGCTTGGCGCGTTTGAGAGCTTTGCGCGCCTTCGCGCTGAGCTTCAGCACGAAGCGCCCGTTGCCGCCGGCGGGGACGGCGATCGTCGCGGTGCCGACCTTCGCGGGCTTGCGGACGCGTGCGAGGCGAAGCTTCTTGGCGGTCCCGGCGTCGATCGTCGCGGTGACGGTGCAGGTCATCGCGCGGTCGGACGTGCAGGTCATCGTCACGCCCTTGCGCGAGGCGAGCCGGATCGCCTGGATCGGCGCGCCGCCCAGGCCGGCGGAGAAGTCGCCCAGCGGCGTCGTGCCACCGTCGCCACCCGTCCCGCCGGTGCCGCCCGTGCCGCCGGTCCCGCCCGTGCCGCCGGTGCCGCCGGTGCCGCCGGTGCCGCCGGTGCCGCCGGTGCCGCCGGTGCCGCCGGTGCCATCCGTGCCGCCGCCACTCGACGGCGCCTTGACGACGACCGAGAACGTGGTCACCGCGACGCCGCCGTCATTGTCGGTGACGCGCAGCTTGACCGGGATCGTTGCGGGGTTCGGGTAGGTCCGCGTCACGGACGACGTGCTGCCGGTGTCGGTCTCGAACGAGCCGTTGGCGTCGAGGTCCCACTGGTAGCGGACGATCGTGCCGTCGGGATCCGTCGAGGCGGACGCATCGAGCGTCGCCGGCGTGCCGGCGACGGCCTGGCCGCCGCTGACGACCACCGACGCAACCGGCAGCAGGTTGACGACCGCAACGGTCTTGGTCGCGACCCGGGACGCGCCGTCGGCGTCGGTCACCTTGACCTTCACGGTGTAGCTGCCCGTCGTCGCCCACGACTTCGTCTGGGTGGCGACGGAGCCGCTGTCGGTCTCGAACGTGCCGTCGTTGTTGAGGTCCCACTTGTACGTGAGCGCGGTGCCGTCGGGATCGTTCGAGCCGGAGGCGTCGAAGGTCACGACCTGCGACGGCCGCGCCGGGTCCGGCGTCGCGCCGAGGACGGCGTTGGGCAGCGTCGTCACCTTGAACGTGACCGTGGTGGTGTCGACTCCGCCGTCGCTGTCGGTCACGCGCAGTCCGACGGTCTTCGTGCCCGCCGTGCCGAACGTGACCTGGCGGGTGGGCAGCAGGCCCGAGTCGGCCTCGTAGGTCCCGTTGTTGTCCAGGTCCCACTCGTACTGGTCGACCGTGCCGTCGGGGTCGGTAGAGGTGCTCGCGTCCAGCATGACCGGCTGGCCGACGATGCCCAGCCCGAGGGGCGCGATCCGCGCCGTCGGAAGGCGGTTCGTGACGGCGACGTCGATCGACTTCGTGGCGGTGGCGCCATCGGTGTCGGTGACCTGGACGCGCACGGTGTGGATGCCGGGCGTCGGGAAGGGATGCACGAGCTGCGGGTTCGTGCCGCCGTCGACCTCGAAGGTCCCGTCGCCGTCGAGATCCCAGGCGTAGTTGGCGATCGGGCCGTCCGGGTCGGTCGAGCCGGAGGCATCGAGCGTCACGTCCTGGCCGCTCAGCGGCGCCAGCGGCGTGGCGTTCAGCGCCGCGGTCGGGGGGTTGGAGACGTGGACGCTGCGCGTGTAGACGTTCTGCTTGTCGCCGTCGTCGGTGACGCGCACGGACACCGGGTAGGAGCCGCGGACCGGGTATGCGTGAGACGTGAACGGCGAGGTCCCCGTGTCGGTCTCGAACGTGCCGTTGCCGTCGAGGTCCCACTCGTAGTGGTTGATCGTGCCGACCGGGTCGTGTGAGCCGCCGGCGTCGAACTGCACGGTGTCGCCGGGCAGCGCCGGATTCGGCGTGGCGGTGAAGCTCGCGACCGGCTGCGCGGCGCAGCTCGCGTCGGAGATCTCCAGCCCCCACGACTCAAGCGTGCCGACGTTGCCGGAGCTCAGGTCGTGGATCTCGAGCTTCCACGTGCCCTGCTCCTGGACGCCGATCATCTTCGACAGGTCGCCGTCGGCGATGTACGTGCCCGTGAAGGGACCGACCGCGCCGTTGAGCGACGAGCCCTGATCCGGCGTGATCGTCGTGTTGACGAAGTTCGCCGACGCGCCGCCGCGCTGATCGACCAGGACCACGCGCGTGCCGTCGGGCGCAATCAGGGCGAGTTGCAGGTCGCCGTCGTAGCTGTGCGCGATCTTGCCGATGTGGACGGCGATCTGCTTGACGCGCCCGAAGCGGGAGATCGGCAGCGTCGAGACGAGCACGCTGGCGTCCGGTATGCCGTGCGGCACATCGACGGAATTCGAGGTGTCGGCCGCCGCTGCGATGCCGGTCCCGATGCGGAACGGCACGCTGGCCGAGCCCTGGTCGGCGTGGAGTGCGAGCGAGAACTTGGCGGACTGGCCGCACTCGAGCGAGCTGTCGAGCTGCACGCCGAACGGCGTGGTGTTGGACGCGGTGCCGGCGAAGGACAGCGTCGGATACGAGGCGTTCGGCTGCGGCACCGTGACGAGCGGCGTGCTCGTGCTCAGCGTGCCGGTGACCCCGGTCAGGTCGGCGCCCGGCTCGGCGCTGAAGACGGTCTCGGTGACCGCGAGCGAGTCGCCCGGCGAGATGATGCCGTCGCCCGCGCCGCCGACCTCGGCGACCGAGGTCGAGTCGTGGTGGATGTCCAGCGCGGCCGAGGCCGCAGCGGGCAGGCAGAGAGCGCTCACCGCAGCGGTGAGCGCGATCGTGCGGGCAGCGCGTCCGATCGGCCCCATGGCCGTCGTATCGACGCCGAGCGGAGATCCTGAAATCTGGGGCGGCTTCCTCAGCCGCTCGTCCAGGTCAGCTCTCGCGGCGCGCGGCCTGGGCGTCGTGGTCGGGGATGAACCGACCGGTGCCCTCGCACCACGGGCACGTGACCGTCGACGGCGACCCGCCGAGGTTCGAGATCACCTGGCCGGTGCCCCTGCAAGCCAAGCACGGCGGCGGCTCGGCGGGCTGGGGAGTCTCCTCGTCGGCGGCCATGGCGCGGCGAGCGTAGCCCATCGCCAACCGTCCACTTTGTCCATCCCCACTTTTGAGTAGCCGGTTTTGGGCCGATAGGGGCGTCATGGCCCCGCCTGGAAGGACGAGTCCGGTGACGAATCCGGTTGGACACTGCCGGAGACGATCCTCGGCCTGGTGCTCTCGCTGAGCATCGCCGCCGCGTCGCTCGTGGTGCTGGAGACGGCGCTGCGCTCGCAGAGCTCGACCGGCAGCCGGCTGGCGGCCCAGGACGACGGGACGATCGCGATGCTGCGCATGACCAAGGACATCCGCACGGCGACCGCCGCGACGGTGCAGGACGCCCGCACCCTCGACCTGCAGGTCCCCCAGCGCGACCCCGCCGGCGGCGCGCCGCTGCAGGCGCACGTGCGCTACGCGTGCGCCGGGACGTCGTGCACGCGCTACGTCTGCGGCACGCCGATCGTCTCGAACTCGTGCGGCAACCCGTCCGGCGCGGTCGTCGTCGCCAATGGCGTCGCCAACAGCGACAACTTCCGCGGCGTCTCGGGCGGCGTGGACCAGCCATACCCCGCGACCACTCCCACCACCTGGGCGGGCACCGGAGCCGCCCAGAACAACGTCGGCTTCATCTCGGTCCACGTCCAGCTGAACCGAA
>VAYD01000081.1 GCA_005883905.1 Actinomycetota bacterium | reverse complement strand
GACCCGGTGCGCCGTGCGCGCTCCACCGACTGGGAGACCAGCGCGCGCGCTGCGCTCGCACGATTCCGCGCGGACAACGCCCGCCACCTCGGCGATCCGGACTTCGAGGAGCTGATCGAGGAACTGCGCGAGGGCAGCGAGGAGTTCCGCTGCTGGTGGAAGCTCCACGAGGTCGCGCGCAGCGGCACCGGCCGCAAGGCGCTCAAGCACCCGGAACTCGGCAAGATGTGGTTCGAGCACTCGGTCTTCAAGCTCGAAGACAGCCCCGAGCAGCGGCTGATCCTCTACTCGCCGCTGCCCAAGTGCAACACGCCCGAGAAGGTCGAGCAGCTGCTCGAGCTGGCACCCTCAACCCAGTGAGATGAGGGCAACGCCGGCTGCGACGAGCCCGGCACCCGCGAACCGGCCGCGTCCCGCCGGCTCGCGTCCGGTGGCGATGAGCGCCGCCGCGGCGATGACGACGCTCGACTCGCGGACGGCGGCGACCGTCGCCGCGGACGCCAGCCGCAGCGCTGCCAGCGTGAGCGCATAGGAGCCGAAGAACCCGACGCCGGCGAGCAGGGACGACGGCGTGATGGCGGCGCGGATCGCTGCCGGGCCCCGCGCCCGCATCGCGCCGGCGAAGTAGGCCACCGCGGCAATCGAGAAGACGACCTGGAGGTAGGCCAGCGGGTTGCCGTGCGCGACGCCGTGCTTGTCGACCAGCGTGTACGCCGCGATGCACGCGCCGATCGCCAGGGCCATGACGAGGTCGCGCGGGCGGTGCTCGTCGCGAACGCCCCGCACGAACACGATCCCGAGCGCCACGAGCACGACGCCGATGGCGGCCGCAGCGGACGGGCGCCCCGCCGAGACCAGCGCGCCGGCGATCAGCACGATGACGGGCGCCGAGCCGCGCGCGATCGGATAGACGAAGCCCATCGCCGCAGCCGCGTAGGCGGTGGCGAGCAGGACGAGGTAGATGAGCTCCAGCGAGCTCGATGCCGCGATGTACGGCCAGGCGGAGTCCTCGAGCCGCCATGTGAGCGCGGCCACCGGAGCGAACACGATCGCGCCGGTCACGAGCGCCACGGCGGTCGCGCTGTGCGTGTCCTCGCTGCCCGACAGCAGCAGGTTCCAGACCGCGTGCACGAACGCGGCGGCGAGCGCCAAAAGCAGTGCTGACGTCGGCATCCGCGCGTAGACTCAACCCGATGGGCTGTCTCCTTGCCCTGCTGGCGCTGATTTCGCCGCGGCTGGTCCTCTTCATCCTGTGGATCTTCAGCGACACGCTGAGCCGTGCGTTCGACAGCTGGATCGTGCCGTTCCTCGGGTTCTTCCTGCTGCCGTGGACGACGCTGACCTACGCCGCGTTCTGGGACTGGGGCTCAGGGCACCACGTGACCGGCTTCGAGTGGTTCTTCGTGGCCCTGGCGTTCCTGATCGACCTCGGCTCCTACGGGTGGGGACGTCGGGCTCGCGCAGCGACCTGAGCGCTCAGCCGGCCACCCAGCGCTTGGCGTCCTCGAGCTCCGCGAGCGGGTAGACCGGGATCATCCACGCGAAGAGCTTCGTTGCACGCGCCATCCAGTGGATGTCGGTGACGATCGCCGACCGCTCCCACTCCTTGCGGTGCCGGACGCCGAGATCGAAGCCGAGCCTGCTGTCCTCCCACAGCGCGCCGGGCTCGATGTCGTCGAGGTCCTCGATGAGGTACAGGGTTCGCAGCTGCTGATGGGCGTCCAGCGCCTCCTGGAGCGCGGGGCGCAGGATGTCGGTGTAGTCCTCGCGCTCGACGTCGCCGTTGACCCGGAACCCGATCGTGCCCGGAGGCATGTCGCTCATGCGCTCGACCATGGGGCCGATCGTACGCCTGCTCAGGCGGCCGGCGCGAGGTCCTGCATGCCCGCCAGCCGGGCGAGTTGTCGCACCCTGAGCGAGGGGTTGCGCAGCTGCAGGAACCAGCGGCCGCGGCGCGCCTCGTTGGTGAGGGCGTGCAGCGCGCACAGCCCGGCGACGTCGATGAACTCGACGCCGGACAGGTCCAGGATCACCACGCCGTCCTGAAACGCCAGCTCCGTCACGCGTGCGCGCAGGGCCGGGGCGGCCGCGAGGTCCAGCTCGCCGCTCAGGCTCAGCACGCGCTGTCCGTCCTCGGGCGCCTCGTCGATGCGGAAGCGGCGCGGGCCGACGGAGGCCGCGCGCGTTTGCGGCGAAGTGGCTGGAATGGGGGCCAGAGCTGACACGAAGTCTCAGGCCGGGCCCGCGGGGCGGGCGGGCCACGGCCTCATTTGTCCAACGCTGGTGCTCCTGCGAGGTTGGACACAGCAGCGATGAGTTTTGCCGCCCCCGGGGCATCCTCGGGGGCACGCCAGAGAAACGACCTCTCGCTACAACCAGAGGCATGACGACCGACAACGTGACGCCGACGCTGCGGCTCGCGGACACCGAGGTGCCGCGCATCGGCCTGGGAACGAACCGCCTCACCAACACGCCGGAGCACACGGCGTTCGTACGCGAGGCGGTCGCCGCCGGCATACGCCATATCGACACGGCGCACCTCTACGTGGGTGGTGAGAGCGAGGCTGCGATCGGCGCCGCGCTCTCATCGAGTCAGGACGGAACCCTGGTCGCGACCAAGGGCGGGTATCGCTCGGGTGAGGGCGAGCCCAAGGTCCTCAGCGCCCAGATCGAGGAGAGCCTCCGCCGCCTGCGCACCGACAGCATCGAGCTCTACTACCTGCACCGGGTCGACCCGCAGACGCCGCTGGAGGTCAGTCTCGCCACCATCGCGGAGCACCGCGACAAGGGCCACATCCGTCACGTCGGTCTCTCGGAGGTGGGCGCCGAGCAGATCGAACGCGCGCGCGAGCTGCTCCCGATCGCGGCGGTGCAGAACGAGTTCAACCTCTCCGAGCGCAAGCACGAGCAGGTCGTCGACTACTGCACGCGCGAGGGGATCGTCTTCGTCCCGTTCTATCCCCTGGAGGGAGGGGCGGGGCCGGTGGTCGCCGAGATCGCGGCGCGACACCGGGCCACCGAGAGGCAGATCGTGCTCGCCTGGCTGCTGAAGCGCTCACCGCTCATGCTGCCGATCCCCGGCACCCTGTCGCTCGACCACGCCAAGGAGAACCTGGCGGCGTTGGAGATCGAGCTGACCGACGAGGAGTTCGACGCCGTCAGCCGCCCGTGACGAGCGGCTTCCATACGATTGCGCCCGTGCCGTTCACGCTCAGGAACCTCAAGGCGGACCTGGAGGACGTCGGGTCCAGGTTCGACGGTGCGCCGGACCTGGAGTTCCACTTGGCGACCCAGGAGCTCGAGCTCGAGCAATCCGGCCTGAGCCACCAGTGGGTCCCGCCCGGCTATCGCTTTCCGTACGGCCACACGCACAAGACGCAGGAGGAGGTGTACGTGGTCGTGCGCGGGAGCGGGCGAATGAAGCTCGACGACGAGATCGTCGAGCTCAAGGAGTGGGACGCGGTGCGCGTCCCGCCCGGTACGTGGCGAGGCTACGAGGCCGGGCCGGACGGCCTCGAGATCATCGTCATCGGCGCGCCCAATCTCGGCGAGGCTCCGCGCGAAGACGTCGAGGGCGAGCGCGACTGGTGGGCTGACTAGCGACAGTCAGCTGACCTGTGCTCCGCATGGAGGCTGTCGCACAAACCGGTCCGAAATCAGGCACGTCAATGTCCCGTGGGACGCCACCATGCAGGACGCCGCGAAAGACGGACCTGGATGGGGCGACACATCAAGAAGCAAGGCCGGCCAGGACGGCTGCTCCCACGATTTAGTTCAGAGCCGAATCCATCGGTTTTGTGCAACAGCCTCCACGGAAAGCGGAAGGCTCCGCTGCCACCCGTGTCCTCGTGCTGTGCGGCTCGCTAGCGGCGCACGATCCGGAACGACAGCGTCGAGCCCTTCGACGCGTTGCCTGCTGGGTCGGTCGCGCTCAGCGTCATGCGGTGGCGGCCGACCGCGAGCGCACGCTTCCCGACCCTGCCGCTAAACGCGATCGACACCGGGCCGGGTCCGCTCGCGCGGGTGAGCCGTCCCTCGTTCCGGTAGCGCGTGCAGCGCTTGGCGCGGCGCAGCTTGGAGGTCGGGGCGACGCACTTGGCGCCCTTGCGCCGGCCGGCGGCCTTGCGAGCGATGGCGACGGTGACCTTCGCGGCCTCCGACAGCGAATAGCGCACGGTCGTCCCGCGCGGCTGCTGAGCGTCAGCCCGGTGATGACCGGCACGACCGTGTCCTGTGCGGTCGGCCCGGACGTCGGTGGGGTCACCGGCGGGGGAGGCGTCGAGCCGTTGAGCAGCACGGTGACCGATCCGTCGCCCTGGGCGATGTTGACCACGTCGGGGCGGCCGTCGGCGTTGAGGTCCCCGACCGCGAGGTGGTTGGGGCCGATCGTGTTGAACCCGTCGGGCGAGCCGCCCGGCACCGGGAACGTGACCGGCGGGCTGTCGAAGCTGCCGTCGCCGTGTCCGCGGTGGATCGCCAGCGTCGCGCTCGGCGCGCCCGGCGACTCGCCCACGACCACGACGTCGCCGACACCGTCGCCGTCGAAGTCGGCGATGTGCTGATCCTCGATGCTGGGGATCGACGCGGTCAGGACCGACTGCTGGCCGGGCGGGAACCCGCCACCAAGATC
>VAYD01000080.1 GCA_005883905.1 Actinomycetota bacterium | reverse complement strand
CGGTCAGCTCGTCGCCGCGCGAGGGATGTGCCTTGGCGCCGACGGACTCGATCCGGTCGATCACCGCCTGGATCTCGGCCTCGCTGGCCGTCGGCTTCATCACGATCATCATCTGCAAGTTCCTTTGTGTCTACGCCTGAAAGAGGTTACGGGGACGACATGGACGGGAGCTGTCGGCGCTCGATCGAAACTGCGAGGGTCAGACGCTTTGTGCGCGTCAGCGACCGGGCGCCGGCGTAAATCGCCAGGCGTAGGCATACGCGTAGCAGCGGGGCATTGTGGCAGACGGCCGCGGCCGCGGCTAGGGTCTCGCGCAATGCGCGATGCATTCGGCAGGGACGCCGGCCACCCGGGGCGGCGCCGCGTCCGGTTGATGTGGGTGGCGGCGGTCGCGCTGCTGGCCGCCGGCGTTGCGGGCGCGCTGGCGATCGCGTCCGTCAACCGGTCGTGGGAGCTGGTGGCAGCCCCGGCAGTGCTTGCAGGCATCGCCGGAGGCGCGATCCTCAGGCGGGCGCTTGCGGTGGGCGACGACGCCGTCGCGATCGTCGTCCCACATCCGCAGCGAGTGGGCGCCGCGCTGACGCTGGCGGCCGGGCTGCTGGCCGGCGGCGGCCTGCTGGCCCTCGACGCGCGCAGGGGCGCGGCGCTCCTCGTCGCGCTCGCCGCCGCCGACGGAACGCGATGGCGACGGCGGTCCTGCGCGAGCCCAAGGCGAAGCCGCCGCGATTCCAGATCGATCTCGACGAGGCCGACCGCCTGCGCGACGAGAGCCTGCGCGGCTTCCTCCCGCGCGGGATGTAGCTAGAGCAGGTCGCGCAGCGCGTCCAGGAAGCGTGCGTTCTGCGCCGGCGTGCCGTAGGTGACGCGCAGCGCGCCGGGGCGGCCGAGCGCCCCGCCGGCGCGGACGAGGACGCCGCGCTGGGCGAGAGCGTCGACGATCGCGGCTTCGGAGTCGGCTCCGCCAGGGAGGTCGAACCAGCAGAAGTTCGCCTGCGACTCGGCCGGCTGGATGCCGAGCTCGTTGAGGCCGTCCTCCATCTCGAGCCGCGCGACGATCGTGCGCTCGACGCGGGCGTGGACCGCGTCGGTGTGCTTGAGCGCCTCGATCGCGGCCGCCTGGGCCGCGGCGTTGCAGAAGAACGGCTGACGCACCTGGTTGACGGCGGTGACGAACTCGTCGCTGCCGCACAGGGCATAGCCGGCGCGCAGCCCGCACAGGCCGTGGACCTTGCTGAACGTCCGCAGCAGCACGAGGTTCGGATGGCGGGTGAGCAGGTCGAGCGACGCGTCGGGGTCGTCGAGCGTGTTGAACTCGCAGTAGGCCTCGTCGAGGATCACGCAGACGTGGCGCGGGACCTGCTCGACGAAGGCCGTGATCTCGGCGAGCGGCAGCGCGGTCGACGTCGGGTTGTTCGGGTTGCAGACGAGCACGAGCCGCGTCGCCGCGGTGATCTCGGTCGCCATCGCCTCGAGGTCGTGCAGGTGCCTGTCGTCGACCGGCACCTCGAGCGCGCGCGCGCCCGAGGCCGCCGCGAGGTGCGGGTAGACGCTGAACGACGGCCACGCGTAGATCAGCTCGGCGCCCGGCTCGAGCAACGCCTCCCCGGCGGCGAGCAGGATGTCGCACGACCCGTTGCCGATCGCGATCCGCGACGCCGGGACGCCGTAACGGTCGCTCAACGCCGCGCGCAGCTTCGCGTTCGTCGGATCGGGATAGCGGTTCACGCCGCTCAGGATCTTCGTGACCGCCTCGACGACCTCCGGGAGCGGCGGATCGGGCGACTCGTTGGAGGCCAGCAGCGCGACGTCCTCGGGCAGCGCGTACGCCGACGCGGCCGGGTAGACCGGGATCCGGCGGACGCGCTCGCTGAACTCCAGCGGCATCACTGGGCCCCTTCCAGGTCCAGGCGCAGCGACCGTGCGTCGCCGAGATACACGTGGCGTGCCTCGTGGCCCTCGTCGGCGTAGTAGTGCATCAGCACGCGGATCACGCGCGGCAGCGAGCCGGGGACGTCGACCTCGCGCGCGCAGAGCAGCGGCACGGAGCTGAAGCCGATCTTGCGCGCGGCGACCGCCGGGAACTCGGCGTCGAGGTCGTTGGTGAGCGTGAAGATGCAGCTGACGGCGTCGTCCGGGCGCAGCGCGTTGCGCTCGAGGATCTCGAGCATCAGCGACTCCGTGGCGCCGACGATCGACTCGGCGTCATTGGCGTCGACGGTTGTGGCGCCGCGCAGGGCGAACAGACGCATGGGGGCGCATCATGCCAGCCGCCGACTTCAGGGCCCGGAGCTCGGTCGCCTTGAGCCGCCGCGCCTGGCCCTCTTCGAGCCGTCCGAGGTCGAGCGGCCCGAACCGCACGCGGCGCAGTGACAGCACGCGATGGCCGACCGCCTCGCACATCCGCCGCACCTGGCGCTTGCGGCCCTCGTGGATCGTGAGCTCGAGCACGCCGGGGCGGACCTGGCGGACCTGCGCGGGCGCGGTCCTGCCGTCCTCGAGCTGCACGCCCTCGCGCAGGCGCTCGAGTGCACGGTTCTTGACGAACCCGCCGTGCACCTTGGCGACGTAGGTGCGCGGGACCTCGTGGCGCGGGTGCATCAGCCGGTTGGCCAGCTCGCCGTCGTTGGTGAGCAGGATCAGCCCGGTCGTATCGGCGTCGAGCCGGCCGATCGGGTACAGCCGCACGCCGGCATCCACGAGCTCGGTCACGACGGGGCGGCCGTGCGTGTCGCGCGCGGTCGAGACGACGCCGGCGGGCTTGTTGAGCATGTAGACGACGTGCTCGGCCTCGAGGGCGACGCGCGCTCCGTCGACCTCGATGGCGTCGTGCTCGCCGACGTCGCGTGCCGGGTCCAGGACGATCTCCCCGGCCACCGTCACGCGCCCCTCGCGCACGATGCCCTCGGCAGCGCGCCTGGACGCGACGCCGGCGTGGGCGAGGAACTTGGCGAGTCGCATTGCTGCGTCACCATAGGTGCAGCGATGGACCTCGACCTGCTGCAGACGACGCTCGACGAGCTGGACCAGCCGCGCTTCCGCGCGCGCCAGGTCTGGGCGTGGGCTGCCCGCGGCGCAACCGGCTACGACGCGATGACCGACCTGCCTGCTGCGCTGCGCGAGCAGCTCGCCGAGCGCGTGCCGTTCTCCTCGCTGGGGCTCGAGCGCGACGCGGTCTCGCGCGACGGCACCGTCAAGGCGCTGTTCTCGACCCACGACGATCGCGCGATCGAAGCGGTGCTGATGCGCTTCGCCGACGGTCGCCGCTCCCTGTGCCTGAGCTCGCAGTCGGGCTGCCCGCTGACCTGCACGTTCTGCGCGACGGGGACGATGAAGTTCGGCCGCAACCTGACCGCGAGCGAGATCCTCGACCAGGCGCTGCACTTCCGCCGCATGGAGCCCGTCGACCACTGCGTGTTCATGGGCATGGGCGAGCCGATGATGAACCTCGACAGCGTGCTTGCCGCCTGCGAGCGCCTGCCCGACATCGGGATCACGCACCGCCGCACGACGATCTCGACGGTCGGCTGGGTGCCCGGCATCGACCGCCTGGCGTCCAGCGACATGCCGATCCGGCTGGCCTGGAGCGTCCACGCGCCCGAGGACGCGCTGCGCTCGCAGATCATGCCGGTCAACGACCGCTATCCGATCGCGGACGTGCTCGCCGCCTGCGAGCGCTGGCGCGCCGCCAAGCGGCGGATGGTGTTCGTCGAATACGTGATGTTGCGCGGCGTCAACGACGGCTACGCGCAGGCGCTGGCGCTCGCGAAGCTGCTCGACCCGCGCGGCTACAAAGTCAACCTGATCCCGTACAACCCGACCGGGATGTACGACGGCTCCTCGCGCGAGGCGATCGCGGCGTTCAAGGCGGCGCTGGAGGAGCACGGGCTGCGCGCGACCGTCCGGCTCACGCG
>VAYD01000079.1 GCA_005883905.1 Actinomycetota bacterium | reverse complement strand
CGCGATGTCGCGCACCGCACGTGGGATTCCTTCACGGCGATGGTCGACACCGACTCGGGGCTCCCCGCCGATGTCTTGAACGCCGACGGGACGACGAGCGTCCAGACGTCGACAACCAACATCGGCGCCTACATGTGGAGCGCGGTCGCGGCGCAGCGGCTCGGGTTCATCTCCAAGCAGGAGCTCGCCGCGCGGCTGTCGCGCACGCTGACGACGCTCGAGCACATGGAGCGCTACGGCGACACCGGCCAGTACTACAACTGGTACGACCACCGCGACGGCTCGAAGCTCACGTACTGGCCGCCGAGCCCGAACGACGAGTTCCACCCGATCCTGTCGTCCGTCGACAATGGCTGGCTGGCCGTCGGGCTGCGGATCGTGCAGCGCAGCGTCCCGGCGCTGTCGCAGCGCGCGGGCGCGCTGTACCACGCGATGGACTTCGGCTTCTACTACCGGCCGGACGTCAACCGCGTCCTGTTCCACTTCCGCCCGGACGACCCCGGGGCGTCGCCGTGCTGCTACGACACCGTCGTCAGCGAGAGCCGGATCATCGACTACATCGGCATCGCCCGCGGCCAGCTGCCGCAGAAGGAGTACTACGGGCGCTGGCGCAGCTTCCCGGACACGTGCGACTGGTCGTGGCAGGAGACGAAGCCGATCGGCGTGACGCGGACCTACTTCGGCGTGCCGGTGTTCGAAGGCGCGTATCCGTACAACGGGACGATGATCACGCCGTCGTGGGGCGGCAGCATGTTCGAGGCCCTCATGCCCGACCTCTTCGTGCCCGAGGAGACGTGGGCGCCCAACAGCTGGGGCGTCAACCACCCGCTGACGGTCGACGCCCAGATCCACCACGGGATGGTCGACGCCGGCTACGGCGTCTGGGGCTTCTCGCCTTCGAACACGCCCGAGGGCGGCTACGGCGGCTATGGCGTCGACGCGATCGGGATGGACCCGGGCGGCAGCACGTCCAACGAGGACCACACGACGGTCGACCACGGCTTCGCCGGCTGCCCGGGGCGCGACCCGCAGCCCGACCCGCCGCCGACGGCCTACACCAACGGCGTCGTGACGCCGCACGCTGCGTTCCTGGGGCTGCGCTTCGCGCCGGAGGCGACGCTCGCCGACGTGACCAAGCTCGCCGACGACTTCCCGGACATGTATGGCAAGTGGGGCTTCCGCGACAGCGTGAACGTCCAGACCGGCACCGTCTCGGGCTCGTACCTGTCGCTGGACCAGGGCATGATCATGGCCGCGCTGGCCAACCAGCTCGGCGACGACGTGCTGCGCAAGGCGTTCGTCAGCCCGAGCTACGAGCGCGCGCTGCGCCCGGTCATCGGGATCGAGCAGTTCGGCGCGAGCGCGTCGCCCTAGAACACAACCGTCGTCTCGCCGTGGCGAAGCACGCGGTCCTCGCAGTGCCACTGGACTGCGCGCGAAAGCACGAGCCGCTCGATGTCCGAGCCGAGCCGCGTGAGCGTCGCGACGTCGTCGCGGTGCGAGACGCGGATGACATCCTGCTCGATGATCGGGCCGGCGTCGAGCTCCTCGGTCACGTAGTGCGCCGTCGCCCCGATGAGCTTCACGCCGCGCTCGCGCGCCTGCGTGTAAGGCGCGGTGCCGGCGAACGCCGGCAGGAACGAGTGGTGGATGTTGATCACCGGCGCGCCGACGCGATCGAGGAAGTCGCCCGAGAGGATCTGCATGTAGCGCGCGAGCACGACGAGGTCACAGTGGCCGGCCACCAGCTCGAGCAGGCGTGCCTCCGACTCGGGCTTCGTCTCTGGCGACACCGGCACGTGGTGGAACGGCAGGCCGTACGCGTCGACGTCGCTCCGTAGGTCCTCGTGGTTGGACGCGACGAGCACGACCTCGGCGTCGAGCTCGTCGCGGCGCCTGCGCCACAGGAGCTCCTGCAGGCAGTGGTCCTCGCGCGAGACAAGGATCGCGACGCGCTTGGGCACCGCGGCGTCCCAGAAGCGCCAGTCCATGTCGAAGCGCTCGCCGATCTGCGCAAAGCCGCCGGCGATGTCCGTCCCCGCCCCGGTGAACTCCATCCGCAGGAAGAACGTGCCGCCGGCCGGATCGCTCGAGTATTGGTCGGAACGCACGATGTTCGCCCCGGCCGCGGCGAGGAACCCCGAGACCGCGCTGATGATGCCCGGGCGGTCCGGACACGTGATCACGAGGCGGGCCGCGGACATGGCGGCAGTGTATTCCGACGGCCGCGGTTGGATTTGCTTATCCTCCAGGGCCCGAAGCGACTTAGGGATCCCTAACACGACATGCGCCGCATCCTGTTCCTTGCTCTGTTCAGCTCCTCGCTCGCCCTTGCGGCGTGCGGCGGCAGCGACGATTCCGAGCACGAGAACGCCAGCCCGGCGGTCGCCCGCAAGGAGGTCGCCGAGACGCGCGACGCGCTGAACGCGGCGCTCGCGACGTACAAGCAGGGTGACAAGGCCGGCGCGCGGGAGCAGGTGGCCGAGGCGTACGTCTCGCACTTCGAGGAGGTCGAGGGGCCGCTCGAGGGCAAGGACGATGAGCTCAAGGAGAGCCTCGAGCACGCGATCAGCGACAACCTGCGGTCGAGCATGAAGGCCGGCAAGCCCGCTCGCGCGATCGAGGCGCAGGTCAAGGCGATCGTCGCCGACCTCGACAAGGCGGAGGCGGCGCTGCAGTGAAGCGGGTCGCGCTGATCGTCGTCGCGCTGGCGCTGCTCGTTCCCGCAGCCGCGCACGCTTCCAGCGGCAACGACCTCGAACAGGGACGTCACCAGATGACGCTCGCCACCCAGGGCGTGACCGACGCGCTCGACGCCTACAAGGCCGGCGATCGCGCGCGCGCCTACACGCTGGCGCGCAACGCCTACCTCGACCACTTCGAGTTCGTCGAGGTCCCGCTGCGCCTGCGTAACCCGAACCTCGTCCTCGACACCGAGTTCACGTTCGCCGAGCTGCGCAACCACATCCGCAGCGGCGACTCGCTCAGCACCGTGCGCGGCTCGGTGGTGAAGCTGCGCCACCAGCTCCAGGACGTCGACCGCGAGCTGGCGAAGAAGGGCATCGCCGCGCCGATCATCGCCTTCCTGTTCTCGTTCTCGATCCTCTTCCGCGAGGGCGTCGAGGCCGTCCTGTTGATCGCGATCCTGCTCGGCTCGCTGGCAGCCGGCAGCGCCGCGAACTACAAGAAGCCGCTCGGCATCGGCGTCGCCGCGGCCGGCGTCGCGACGCTCGCCACCTGGGTGCTCGCGACGGTGGTGATCGACATCGCGCCGGTCAACCGCGAGCTGCTCGAGGCGATCACCGCCCTGATTGCGGTCGCGGTGCTGATCGTCGTCAGCTTCTGGCTGATCCAGCGGCTCGAACACCGTCGCCGCATGGAGTTCATGCGCGCGCGAACGGCGGCAGCGATCGCCTCCGGCACGACCGCGGCCTTCATCGGCCTCGGCTTCACCGCGGTCTACCGCGAGGGCTTCGAGACCGTGCTCTTCTACCAGGCGCTCGCGCTGTTCGCCAAGGGCCTGGGCCTCTACGTCTGGCTCGGCATCGCGGCTGCGATCGCCGCGCTCGGCGCGGTTGGCTACGCGATCATCGGCCTCGGCAAGAAGCTGCCGCTCAAGCCGATGCTGATCACCGGCGCGTCGATCCTGCTGCTGCTCAGCATCGCCTTCGCGGGCAACGCCGTCCGCTCGCTGCAGTCGGCC
>VAYD01000078.1 GCA_005883905.1 Actinomycetota bacterium | reverse complement strand
CGATTCGCGCGTGGACATCGTGCGCACGGCGAGCGCGGATCTCCAGGGCGTGGCTCGCCTTTGGGCCGCGTCGCCAGTCGTCCGGTTCATGGGCATCGGCGTCCTCAGCACCGCCGCCTACGCGCTGCTGCTCGTGGTGCTGCGCAGCCCGCTCGGCGTGCAGGCGGCCAACGGCGCGGCGCTCGGCATCACGGCGGTCGCCAACACGCAGGCGAACCGGCGGCTCACCTTCGGCATCGTCGGACGCCCCTCGCTGCTGCGTCATCACTTGATGGCGTTCGTCGTGTTCCTGCTGACGCTGGCGATCACGGCCGAGTCGCTCGTGGTTCTGCACGCGGTCGACCACGCTCCGGCGCCGCGAGCGCCGCCGCCACCGTCACGCGCTACATCGGGCTCAAGACGTGGGTCTTCGCCCGGCGGCGGGACGTGTACCCACCCGGCCTGATGGCACGAGCCCACCGCTCCTCCTAGCGCGGTCGCTCAGGAACCTCCCAGGGTCCGCTCGCAGCGGGCCCAGGGGGGTTCCTGAGACTGGCGGGCATGTCGATCTCCGCCACCGCAACCGCACCCCGCCGGGCCGCTCTGGAACGCGCTCGCATCAAGCGCCCCGAGCTCCTCGCGCTCCTGATCCTCGCCGCCGTCCTGGACCTCTGGTCGCTCGGGCGCAACGGCTGGGCGAACACGTACTACAGCGCCGCCGTGCATTCGATGAGCACGAGCTGGCACAACTTCCTCTACGCGTCGTTCGATCAAGCGGGCGTGATGACGGTCGACAAGCCGCCGCTCGCGCTGTGGGTGCAGGCGCTGTCGGCGCGGATCTTCGGCTTCAACTCGCTGAGCATCCTCGTCCCGCAGGCGCTGATGAGCGTCGGCGCGGTGGCGCTGGCATACGACCTGACGCGGCGCCGGTTCGGCCGCGCCGGGGGCTTCGCCGCCGGGCTGGTGCTCGCCACGACGCCGATCACGGTCGCGATCGCGCGCCACAACAACCCGGACGCGCTGCTGGTGCTCTGCTGCGTCGCCGCGCTCTGGGCGATCGTGCGGGCGCTCGAGGACGGGCGCACGCGTTGGGTTGTCCTCGCGGGCGTCTGCGTGGGGCTCGGGTTCGAGACGAAGATGCTCGCCGCACTGCTCGTCGTGCCGGCGATCGCGCTGGCCTACTTCTGGGTCGCGCCGGGTGGGCGCTGGAGCGCCGCGCGGCAGCTCGCCGCCGGCGGCGCAGCGATGACGGCCGTCGGCCTCGCCTGGCCGGTGCTCGTCTGGCTGACGCCCGCCGGCAGCCGCCCGTGGATCTCCGGCACGAGCGACAACAGCATCTGGTCGCTGATCTTCGGCTACAACGGGCTCGGCCGGCTCGACGGCCAGTCGGGCGGGCCGGGCGGCGGCGGGAACGGTGGCCCGTTCGGCGGCTCGCCGGGTGTCCTGCGCCTGTTCAACGACGCGCTCGGCGGGCAGGCCGGCTGGCTGCTCGGCGCCGCCGTCATCGGCGCATTCGGGCTCGCCGTGGTGAGCCGCCTGCGGCGCACCGACCCACGCACCGGCTGGCTGATCGCGACCGGCGGCTCGTTCGCGACGATCGCGGTGGCGTTCAGCACCGCGAAGGGCATCTTCCACCCGTACTACGTCTCGCAGCTCGCCCCATTCACGGCGGCGCTCGTGGGCGCTGCGGTGACGACGCGGTTCGTCGCGCCGCTGGCGATCGGCGGCGGCCTCGCGACCGAGCTGATGGTGCTGCACCACACCGACGGCAGCCTCAACTGGGTCATCCCGCTGCTGGTGATCGCCGTGGCGCTGACGGCGGGCGTCTACGCCGCCGGCGTGAACGCGCGCATCCGCGCGGCGGTCGTGGCCCTGGGGATGGGGATCCTGCTGCTCGCGCCCGCGACCTGGGCGGCGCAGACGCTGGGCCACGCGACGAGCAGCACGTTCCCCGCGGGCGGCCCGGCGTCGGCGAGCCTCGGGGGCGGCGGCTTCGGCGGCCCTCCGGGCGGAGGCTTAGCCGGCCGCGGCGGCTTCGGCGGCGGCAGTCCGTTCGGCGGCAACTCCACCGCGCTCACACAGGCCGCGGCCTACGTCCAGTCCCACGGCGGCGGCACGATCGCGGTGTCGAGCCAGCAGGGCGCGTCGGACGCGATCATCAGCTCGAACGTCAACGTCGCGGCGCTCGGCGGCTTCTCCGGCCGCGAGAGCGAGGTGTCGGTCAGCTGGCTCAAGCAGGCCGTGAAGGACGGCCGTGTGCGGTACGTGCTCGTCGAAAGCAACGGCGGCGGCATGCCCAACGACGCGCGCATCGGCTCGCGCTCGATCATGTCCTACGCCGCCCAGGTCGGCCACACGGTGCTGACGACCAACGGCGCGACGCTGTACGACCTCAAGGGGGCGGTGTGAGCTTCTTCTGGATCACCACCAGGGCTGCGGGCTCCGTCGCCCTTGCCGCCTCCAGCGTTTCGGTCTGCGTCGGGCTCGTCCTCAGCGGCCGGCTCGTGCGCGGCCGTCGCAACGACCTGCGAACAGCGCACGAGGCGCTGGCGCTGGCGACGCTCGCCGCGCTCGCGGTCCACGTCGTCTCGCTGCTGGCCGACAGCTTCTTCCACCCGTCGATCCTCGACGTCACGGTGCCGTTCGTCAGCGGTTACAGGCAGCCGTGGATGAGCATCGGGATCGTCAGCGGGTGGGGGCTCGCCATCCTCGGGCTCACCTACTACGCGCGCGACCGCATCGGCCAGGATCGCTGGCGCCGGCTGCACCGCTGGACCGCGCTCGCGTGGCTGGGCGGGCTCGTGCACTCGCTCGGCATCGGCACCGACAACGGGCGCATGTGGTTCTTGGCGATGGCCGGGATCGTCGCCGTCCCGGCGCTCGCGCTGCTCGTTCAGCGCTTCTCAGGAACTTCCCAGGATTCGCTCACGGCGCCCTGACCTGCGCGCACGATCCTGGTCGCTATGAACGAGACCCCGCATCCAGCCGTCGTGGCACGCCGGCGGCGCCTCCATCAGCTCCGCGTGCGCATCGCCACCGGCGTGGTGGGCCTGTTCATCGCGATCTTCTCGGTGATCTACGCCCAGCAGCCGTCGGCCGCGAAGACGACCACGACGGCCAATCGCGTGGCCTCGTCGTCGAGCTCGACGGGCAGCAGCAGCACCACCAGCAGCAGCTCGTCGACGAGCACCACGGCGACTCCGATGACGACGAGCCAGTCATGACCACCCTGGTCGAGACCGTGCGTCGCTTCGCGTGCTTCGGCTCGCAGTGCACCGTCGCGGTCGGCGGCCCGGGCGCCGAGCGCGCCGCCGCCGACGCCGAGGCCGCGCTCCTGACCTGGCACCGGCGCTTCACGCGCTTCTCGCCCGGCAGCGAGCTCTCGCGGCTGAACGCCGACCCGCGCGGCACCGTCCCGGTGACGCCGACGATGGCGCGCTTCGTGCAGGCGGCGATCGACGCCGCGCGCGCAACCGACGGCCTCGTCGACGCGACCCTGATCGCGGCGCTCGAGGACGCGGGCTACCGCCGCGACCTGCCGGGCTCGTTGCCGCTGAGTATCGCGCTCGGGCTCGCTCCGGAGCGCCGCCCGGCGGCGCCTGCGCGGCGCGCGCGATGGGCCGAGGTGCGCGTCGACGCGCTCGCCAACACGGTCAGCCGGCCGCCTGGCGTCCGGCTCGACAGCGGCGGGATCGCCAAGGGCCTGTTCGCCGACCTCGCCGGGGCCGCACTCGAGAGCTCCGCGAGCTACGCGGTCGACTGCAGCGGCGACCTGCGGCTCGGCGGCCGCGATCGCCTCGAGCGCGCGGTGAGGGTCGACGATCCCTTCGGCCGCGGCGTGCACAGCTACGAGCTCGAGCGCTGCGGCATCGCCACGAGCGGCATCGGGCGGCGCAGCTGGCTGGACGCGCATGCCCGCCCGGCCCACCACCTGCTCGACCCCTCGACGCTGCGTCCGGCGTTCACGGGCGTGGTCCAGGCGACCGCGCTCGCGCCCACCGCGTTCGAAGCCGAGCTGCGCGCCAAGTGCGCGGTCCTGAGCGGCCCCGAGGCCGCGCCCGCCTGCCTGCCCGACGGCGGGCTCCTTGTCCTCGACGACGGTACCCACCACCTGATCCCATGAGCCTCCGATCCGCCACCATGAGCCAGATGCCGGCAGCAGCGACCGACAGCCAGCGCGTCCTCGTCGTCGACGACGAGGAGAACATCGCCGACGTGATCGCGATGGCGCTGCGCTTCCAGGGCTTCACCGTCGAGACCGCCGGTACTGGCGCGGACGCGCTGGTGGCCGTGTCGGCGTTCCGTCCGCACCTGATGGTGCTCGACGTGATGCTGCCCGACATGCAGGGCTTCGACGTCGCCGAGCGCCTCGGCGCGCAGCGCGCCGACGTCCCGATCATCTTCCTCACCGCGCGCGACGCGACCGAGGACAAGATCCGCGGCCTGACGACGGGCGGCGACGACTACGTCACGAAGCCGTTCAGCCTCGAGGAGCTCGTGGCGCGGATCCGGACGATCCTGCGCCGCACAGGCGCCGCCGCGCCGGACTCGGGCAAGCTCGTCTTCGAGGACCTCGAGCTCGACGAGGAGACGCACGAGGTCGTGCGCGGCGGGAACTACGTCGACCTGACCGCCACGGAATTCAGGCTGCTGCGGTACCTCCTGCTCAACCCGCGCCGCGTGATGACCCGCGCACAGCTGCTCGACCACGTCTGGGACTACGACTTCGGGGGCGACGGCCGCGTGCTCGAGACCTACATCAGTTACCTGCGCAAGAAGCTCGACGCCCACGGGCCGTCGCTGATCCAGACCGTGCGCGGCGTCGGCTACGCGCTGAGGCCGCCGCGTTGATGCAGTCGCTCCGCGCGCGGCTTGTCGCGGGCGTCGTCATCCTCGCGGCGGTCGGGCTCATCGTCCTCGGCGGCGTCACGTACGCCGAGCAGCGCTCGTTCCAGCTGGACCGCATCGACCAGCAGGTGCATGCGGCGGTGTTCCCGCTGTCGGGCCAGCTCGACCAGCGCAGCCCGAACCTGCCGAGCAGGCCGGCCCCGGACGGCGACAGCGATCACGGGCCGGGCGGCCACGACGACAACTTCCCCTACGGCACGTACGGCGAGCGCCGCAACGCGTACGGCACGGTCGTCGCGAAGCTCCCGGTGACGCGCTACGGGCAGACAACGCCGGAGACGCCGTCGCTGCCGAAGGACCTGCCGCTGAACAAGACCGTCAGCGTCAGCGCCGACGGGACGCGCTACCGCGTGCTCGCCGTCCCCGATCGCTTCGACACCGGCACCACGGTCGTCGCCGTGCCGCTGCGCGACGTCGACCAGACGTTGCACCGGCTGCTGCTGGTCGAGGCGCTGGTGGTCGCCGCGGTCCTCGTCGCGCTGGGGCGTACGGCGTCGTGCGGATCGGCCTGCGGCCGCTGGACCGCATGGCGCTGACCGCCGGCAAGATCGCCGGTGGCGACCTCTCGCACCGGGTCGAGCCGGAGACCGACCGCACGGAGGTCGGTCGTCTCGGGATGGCGCTCAACCGGATGCTCGAACGCCTCGAGGAGGCCTTCTCGCGCCGCGAGGCCAGCGAGGAGCGCCTGCGCCAGTTCCTGGCCGACGCGTCGCACGAGCTGCGCACGCCGCTGTCGTCGATCCGCGGCTACGCCGAGCTGTACCGGATGGGCGCGACGGAGGACACCGACACCGCGATGAAGCGCATCGAGGAGGAGGCCACGCGGATGGGGATCCTCGTCGAGGACCTGCTGGCTCTGGCCCGCCTGGACGAGATCCGCGATCCGCACCGCGACCCGGTCGCGCTCGACGCGCTGGCGCGCGACGCGGTCAGCGATGCTCAGGCGACGGCACCGGATCGCGAGATCGCGCTCGACGCGCCCGCGGTGCCGACGGTGCTCGGCGATCCCGACCAGCTCCGGCAGGTGCTGGCCAACCTGCTGCGCAACGCGCTCGTCCACACGCCGCGCGGAACGCCCATCGAGGTGGCCGTGCGCGACCGCGACGAGGGCGTCGAGGTCGTCGTGCGCGACCACGGCCACGGCCTCCCACCGGGCGATCCGGCCCGCCTGTTCGAGCGCTTCTGGCGTTCGGAGGCCGGGCGCGAGCGCGGCCGCGCCGGCGCGGGCCTCGGCCTGGCGATCGTCGGCGCGATCGTCGACGAGCACGGCGGCTCGGTGACGGCCGCGAATGCCTCGGACGGCGGCGCGGTCTTCACGGTGCGCCTGCCCTCGTGAGAATGAGGGGTCAGACCCCTCATTCTCAGCAGGCGCATCAGCGGTGATGCCTGCGCTTCTTGACGAGGCGGAAGTTGACTTTGTAGTCCCAGGTCGTCACGCACGAGCCGGTCGCGGCGCCGAAGTCCGTCGGCACGCAGTGGTCGACGTGATGCCCGCGCAGCGAGAACGCATCTGCATCGAGATCCGCACCTCATAGGTGTGGAGGACGGGCAGCGGCGGGAGCTTGGGCTTGGCCGCCTGGGCGGTCCCGGTTGCGGCGAGTGTCATGAGCGCGGCACAGGCCGCGAGGCGGGTCCGAAAGGAGGATCGTTCAGACCATTACCCTCCCGGGCGTGAATTCCCGCCTCGAGAAGTACGCGCAGCTCGTCATCAGCACCGGCGCCAACGTCCAGCCCGGCCAGACCCTGCTCGTCGAAGCCGACGTGGAGCACACCGCTCTGGTCCGGGCGATCTCGGACGAGGCCTACCGCGTCGGAGCCGGCTACGTCGACGTCCTGTACCGCGACCCGTTCCTTCGCCGTTCGCTGATCGAGCGCGGCCCGCACGACGCGCTCGAGTTCTCGCCGGCCTGGATGACCGACCGCGTCGCGCGCGCGGCCGCCGACGGCGCTGCGCTGATCGGCATCTCGAGCGGCTCCAACCAGGAGGTCTACGCGGGCCTCGACCTCGGTCGCGTCGGGCGCGCCCGCCACGCCGCCGTCGAGCGCGAGTGGCTCAAGGCGGTCACGAACCGCGAGATCTCCTGGGCGCTGATCGCCTGCCCGACCGAGCGGTGGGCGCAGGAGGTCTTCGGCGAGCCCGACGTCGATCGGCTGTGGGAGGCCGTCGCCCACGCGCTGCGGCTCGACGAGGACGACCCCTCGGCCGCGTGGGAGCAGCGGCTCAACGAGCTCGACCAGCGCACGAAGATTCTCGACGATCGTGCATTCACGGGTCTTCGCTACCGCGGGCCCGGCACGGACTTCAGCGTTGCGCTGATCCCGCAGGCCAGGTGGATGGCCGGCCGCGACCGCACGCGCCACGGCCAGGCCCACGTGGCGAATCTCCCGACCGAGGAGGTGTTCACGAGCCCGCACAAGGACAGCGCGGAGGGAACGATCCGCAGCTCGCTGCCGCTGTCGCTGCGCGGCGGCGTCGTCGAGGGCCTCGAGCTGACGTTCGCGGGCGGCGTGTGCACCGATATCCGCGCCGACAAGGGCGCGGATCTCGTGCGCGCCGACATGGACATCGACGAGGGCGGCCGCCGCCTCGGCGAGGTCGCCCTCGTCGACCGGTCGTCACGCATCGGCGAGACCGGCGTCGTCTTCAAGAACACGCTCTTCGACGAGAACGCGGCGGCGCACATCGCGTGGGGCGACGGGATCTCGTGGACGCTCGACGACCTGTCCGTCGAGGACGCGCACGCCGCCGGCATGAACGAGTCCGACACGCACACGGACTTCATGGTCGGCTCCCCGGAGCTCGAGGT
This sequence comes from Actinomycetota bacterium, assembly GCA_005883905.1. GTDB lineage: Bacteria > Actinomycetota > Thermoleophilia > Solirubrobacterales > Solirubrobacteraceae > AC-49. The sequence continues at coordinate 2,787 of VAYD01000078.1, read as the reverse complement.
CGACGGTGTCGGCGCGGACGGCACGGCGGTGCCAATCCTGAGAGAAGGCCGCTGGGTGCTCGAAACCTTGTAGGTTTCCAACATGGCCGCGGTCGCACCGCGCGACGACGTTCAGCCCGTCGCGAATCAGACGCTCGACCGCACGCTCACGGGCCTCGTGACGGTGCTGCCGTTCGTCGGACTCGTGATCGCAGGCTGGCAGCTCTGGAACCTGTGGCTGCACTGGTACGACCTCGTCGCGTTCGCGGTCGTCTACATCGCAACCGGCCTGGGCGTCACGGTCGGTTTCCACCGCCTCTTCACGCATCGCAGCTTCAAGACCGGGCCGATCACGCGAGGCGTGCTCGCCGCGCTCGGCTCGGCGGCCATCGAGGGCCCGGTCGTGGCGTGGGTCGCGGACCACCGCAAGCACCACGCGTTCAGCGACGAGGAGGGCGATCCGCACAGCCCACACGTCGACCACGGGGGCCTGCGCGGCCTGTTCCACGCCCATGTGGGCTGGCTGTTCGTCCACGACCAGCGTGCGCTCAAGACGCGCTACGCGCCCGACCTGCTCGCCGACCCGGTTGTCAGCTTCGTCAACCGCACGTTCATCTGGTGGGTGCTGGTCGGGCTCGCGGCCCCGTTCGCCATCGGGTTCGCGCTCGGCGGCACGCTGCTGGCCGGGCTGACGTCACTGCTGTGGGGCGGGCTGATCCGGATGTTCTGCCTGCACCACGTGACCTACTCGATCAACTCGCTGTGCCACGTCTTCGGACGGCGCGACTTCGAGACCGGCGACGAGTCGCGCAACCTCGCCTGGCTGGCGATCCCGTCGTTCGGCGAGTCGTGGCACAACAACCACCACGCGTTCCCGACGTCGTCGGTGCACGGCCTGAAGTGGTGGCAGATCGACACCTCGAGCATGGTCATCCGCGTGCTCGAGCGCCTCGGCCTGGCGTGGGACGTCGTGCGCTTCTCGCCGGCCGGCGCGCGGCTCTAGCCTTTTCACCTGCTAAAGTGGGAAATGCAGTGGGCGCCGCCTGCTGCGAGGCAGCTTGCTTGGGTCCCGCCAGTGTGCGGTTCGGGTTCGCAGTCGCCTCCCGAATCGTTCGCGGCCCATCGCGGTGCCGTACAGGAGTCTTTATTTGTCCAGTCAGTCCTTCGCCGATCTCGGCGTGTCCGCCGCCGTGTGCGGCGCCCTGAAGCAGCGCGGCATCACCGCGCCCTTCGCCATCCAGAAGCTTGTCGTCGGCGACGTCCTCGCCGGGCGCGACGTCCTCGCCAAGAGCCCAACCGGCTCGGGCAAGACGCTCGCCTTCGGCGTGCCGATGGTCGACCTCATCAAGGCCGAGGGCGCTCGCCCGTCGGGGCTGATCCTCGCGCCGACGCGCGAGCTCGCCACCCAGATCGTCAACGAGCTGTACCCGATCGCCCACGCGCGGGCGCTGAAGGTCTGCGCCGTCTACGGCGGCGCCGGCATCAACAAGCAGGCGCGTGAGGCGCCCAAGTCGCACATCATCGTTGCGACGCCCGGCCGCCTCGAGGACCTGCTCGCGCGCGGCGCCTTCTCGCTCGACCGAGTCCGCATCCTCGTGCTCGACGAGGCCGACCGGATGCTCGACATGGGCTTCCGCCCGCCCATCGACCGGATCGTCGCCCAGTGTCCGGCCAAGCGCCAGACGCTGTTCTTCTCCGCGACGCTCGACGGCGACGCCGGGCGCGTCGCGCTCGAGTACACGAACGACCCCGTCACGCGCGAGCACGCGCCGCCGCCGCGTCCCGCGCACGAGATGGAGCACCGCTTCGTCGGCGTCGAGCACGACCACCGCGTGAAGCAGCTCGTCCGCGAGCTGCGCGCCGACCGCGAGCGCGCGCTCGTGTTCGTGCGCACGAAGCACGGCGCCGACCGGCTCGTGAAGCGGCTCGCGAAGGAGGGCGTCGACGCCGTCGCCATGCACGGCAACAAGACGCAGGGCCAGCGCGAGCGCGCACTCGCCTCGTTCACGAGCGGCAAGGTCGACACGCTGGTCGCCACCGACGTGGCCGCGCGCGGCATCGACGTCACCGGCATCTCGCACGTCATCAACTTCGATCCGCCCGCCGACCGCGAGGGCTACGTGCACCGCACCGGCCGCACCGCGCGCGCCGGACGCACCGGGATCGGCATCACGTTCGTCGGCGCCGGCGAGGCGCCCGACGTCGAGCGGATCGCGCGGGCGCTGAAGCTCGAGCGCGAGTTCGCGGTGACCGGCCTGGCGGGCACACGCGCGCCGCGCGCCGCGAAGAAAGGCTCCGCGAAGCCGCGCCACCAGGACAGCGGCCGCGCTCCCAAGCTCGTCCACAGCGCCGGCGGCCGGCGCCGCGGGCGCTAGGCCTTGACCGCGCGCACCTGGTAGATCGACGTGAAGCCGGTCCGGAAGCCGTTGCGCGCCGCCCGTATGTAGAGGCGCCAGACGCGCAGGCGCTCCGGGCCCGCGAGCTGCTCGGCGCGCGCGAGGTTGGCGTCGAGGTTGTTCGCCCAGTGCGTGAGCGTGCGCGCGTAGTGCTCGCGGTAGCCCTCCGCGTGCTCGGTCTCGAAGCCGGCGCCCTCCAGCGCATACAGGATGCGGCTCAGATGCAAGGGCGCGGCGTCGGGGAAGACGTAGCGCTCTGAGAACGGGCCGGCCTCCGCGTCGCCGTGGCGCAGGCGAGCGATGCCGTGGTTGAGCAGTCGGCCGCCGGAGTCCAGCAGGCCGGCAAGCCCGCGGGCGTAGGCGTCGATGTTCGCCGCGCCGACATGCTCGACCATGCCGATCGACGCGATCG
>VAYD01000077.1 GCA_005883905.1 Actinomycetota bacterium | reverse complement strand
TGAGCGACTGGTTCTCGATCTGGCGGATGCGCTCGCGGGTGACGTTGAACGTCCGCCCGACCTCGTCGAGCGTGCGCGGATGCTCGCCGCCGAGGCCGTAGCGAAGCTCGAGGACACGCCGCTCCCGATAGGAGAGGTTCTCGAGGGCTTCGCGCAGGGCCTCCTTGGTGAGGATCTCCGCTGCCCGCTCGTACGGGGACTCGGCGCGCTCGTCGGCGATGAACTGGCCGAACTCCGACTCCTCCTCGTCGCCGACCGGCTTCTCGAGCGAGACCGGCGCCTGGGCGGAGCGCTTGATGGAGTCGACTTCCTCCGGATCGATCCCCGTGACCTCGGCGATCTCCTCGGCGGTGGGCTCGCGGCCCAGCTCTGTGACGAGCTTGCGCTCGGCGCGGCCGATCTTGTTCAGCTTCTCGACGACATGGACGGGGATCCGGATGGTGCGCGCCTTGTCGGCAAGCGCTCGGGCAATTGCCTGGCGGATCCACCACGTCGCGTACGTCGAGAACTTGAACCCCTTGCGGTAATCGAACTTCTCCGCCGCGCGAACGAGACCGAGCGTGCCTTCCTGGATCAGGTCCAGGAAGGGAAGACCTTGGTTGCGGTAGTTCTTCGCGATGGAGACGACGAGCCGCAGGTTGGACTCGACCATCTTCTGTTTGGCGTCGAGGTCGCCGCGCTCGATGCGCTTGGCGAGATCGACTTCCTCCTGCGCCGTGAGCAGCCGGACCTTGCCGATGTCCTTCAGGAAGAGCTGAAGGGAATCGGTGGTCATGTCCGGCTTCAGGTCAAGCGTGGTCTTCGCCTTGCGGCGACCCCGCTTGTCCGGCGCGCGCTCCACCTCATTAGCGGCGACGTTGGCAGGATCGATCTCTTCGACGAGCTCGATCTCAGCCTTCTCGAAGAAGCCATGCAGCTCCTCGACGTCGCCCTCGTCGAGATCCAGCTCGGAGACCGCGGTCGCGATCTCGGCGTACGTGAGCACGCCGACCTGCTGGCCCTTGGCCAGGAGACCCTTGATCTCTTCGAGTTCCTGCAGTTCCACTACTGACATGTGCGTCCGTTTCTCGGCCGGTTCCCAACCTCCGGGACCGGCGTGTTGCTCTCGGTGGAGGACATCAGTGCCACGACGACCGTCGACTTCGGCTGTTCTGAGCACAGATGTATGGAGTCAATTGTAGGCGCTTTACTTTGTGTAGTCAAAGATTCTCGTGCTCAGAGGGGCTCGTATTCCCTCTTCTCCACTACCTGGAACGTCCCGTTCCGTTTCAGGTTTCGCAACCTTAGAAACGCTTCGACGCGCCCAAACTCGCGCTTGAGGAATGATGTGCCCATGGCGGACGGAGATCGCGAGGTCCTGAGCAGCCTGCCGCGCACGCGGCCGGAGCGCCGCAGCGCCAAGCGCGGCGCACGCACGCCGGCGGCGGCGGCGAGGGCGGCGCCGACGCCGAAGAAGACCGCTCGGCCGAAGCCGAAGGCCGCTGCGCCCCGCGAGGTCCCGCCCTCCGGCTACGCCGTGCCGAGGACCCGGAGCCCGGTCAACCCAGGCGGAACCGAGCTCGTCGGAACGGCCATCCAGGCGCTCGGCGAGCTGGCCAACCTCGGCAGCCGGGCCGTGCGCGGCGCGCTCAGCCGCCTGCCCAGGGCGTAACTCCACCCGTTTCAGGGCATATACTGCGCGCGCCGAATCTCCGCGGGCCTCGCACGCGGTGAACGGGGGAACCACTGCCGGAGCGATCCGGTGGGGCGAATCAGCTCACTCGAGCCGTAGGGCCGCTCGTCGGCCCGAGCCCGTCAGCTAACCCCGTAGGCCGCTGACGAGACATGACCCGCCTTCGCCTGATCGCGCTGACCTGCGCCGCCACGTGCGCGCTTCCTGCCGCTGCCTTCGCGCAGCCGACCGGCGGCACCGAGTTCGGCGACCCCGCAGCGACCAAGCCGACGGCCCTACCCGCCCAGGACGCGATCCTGCTCGGCAGGACGATGCACGTCCGCGGCACGCTCAGCGGCGCCGCTGGCCAGACCGTGATCGTCGAGCGCCGCGAGGGCGACGGCGCATGGGAACAGGCTGCGACCACCGTCGCCGACGCGGACGGCGCGTTCGACGCAGCCTGGAAGACCGACCACATCGGGCGCTTCGCGTTGCGCGCCCGCCTCCAGAGCACCGCCGACGCGAGCAGCGCCGCCGCCGCGACTGCCCTGCCCACGAGCGAGATCACGGTGTTCCGCAGCTCGCTCGCGACGTGGTTCGGCCCCGGCTTCTACGGCAGGCGCACCGCCTGCGGCCAGCGCATGACGCACCGCCTGCTCGGCGTGGCGCACCGGACGCTGCCCTGTGGCACGCAGGTCGCGCTCCTCTACAAGGGCCGCACGATCACGGTCCCCGTCGTGGATCGCGGCCCGTTCGCCCACGGCGCGAGCTACGACCTCACCTCGGCGACCGCCGAGGCGCTCGGGATGACGCAGACGGCGCGCATCGGCGCCGTGCGCGTCCAGCACTAAGCCAGGCGAATACCGGCAGCGCGCGCCGCGAACAGGCCCTCGTCCGCGTGGGCGGCGAGCTGCTCGGCGTCAATCGCGTCGTCGGGCGCGACCGCCAGGCCGATCGAGAGCGCCAGCGGCGCCCCGTGGTGCAGCGCGGCCGCCGAGACCGCCTCGCCGAGGCGCTGCCCGAGCGCGCGGCCCGACGCGAGGTCGGTCTCGGGCGCCGTCAGCCAGTAGCGGCCCAGGCGCTCGCGCACGAGCATGTCGGCCGGGCGCAGCTCGTTGCAGATCGCCCGCTCCGCCGCCTCGATGGCTTCGACGACCTCGCGCCCCGTGGCCGACGCCAGCAGCCGCTCGAGGTCGTCGATCTCCATCGTGAGCACCGAGAACGGGCGGCTGTCCTGCAGCTGACGGTCCAGCCGGCGTTCGATCGGCGCCCGCCACGGCTCCGTGACGTGGCCGTCGGAGCGCGCGTCGTGGATGACGACCTCCGGCGCCGGGTCGGGTACGAGCCGCGGACCGGGCAGCGGGTCTGGGTCCGGGACGAGCGCCGGCGCCGGCGCAGCGACCCCCGCGGTCGCGACCGCGGCCTCGAGTACCACCGCGCAGACGTGCGCCAGCCGGATCGCAAGCTGCGCGTCGTCGGCCCCGAGCTTGTCCCACGACACCGTGCGCAGCGCCTCCAGGGCGGCCACGGCGCCGGCCGGATCGCCTGCGCCCGCGAGGTGCGCCGCGCGCCCGGCGAGCACGTAGCGATCGCCGCCGCGCCGCAGCCGGTCCAGCGCGGCCTCGGAGCCGAGCGCCTCGAGCACCGCGGCGCACAACGCAGGCCCTTCGCTCGCCAGCGAGGCGGCGGGAACCGCCGCGGCGGCGTCCAGCGGCGCCGCCTCGACCAGCGCCACGAGCCAGGCCTTGGCCACGACCGCGCCATCGGCGAGGCTGCCGACGGGGGCGTCGGCGACCGCGCGCGGCGTCCTTCTCACTGCGGTCGGATCGGCCATCGGCGGCCATTGGTACCAGCGCCGCCGGATGCGCCGGGCGGGTCTTCCCGCAAAATGCGGCGTGATGCTCTCGATCGATGAAGCGCGCGCCGCCGTCCTCGCCGAGGTGCGCCCCCTCGAGGACGAGGAGGTCGCGATCGGCGAGGCTCTCGGGCGCGTCCTGGCGCAGGACATCGCCGCCGTCGCCGACGTTCCAGGCTTCGCCAACAGCGCGATGGACGGCTTCGCGGTGCGCTCGGGGCCGGCGGGCCGGCGGCTGCTGATCGCGGGCGAGAGCCGCGCCGGGGCGCCCGCGAGCGCATCGCTCGCCGACGGCGAGGCGATCCGCATCTCGACCGGCGCGATGCTCCCGGACGGCGCCGACGCCGTGCTGCAGATCGAGCTCGTCGACGAGGACGTCGGCAGCGTCGTGCTCAACGACGACGTCGCGCCCGGGCGCAACGTGCGCCACCCGGGCGAGGACATGCGCGCCGGGACCACAGTGCTGCGGTCCGGCACGGTCCTCGGCCCGGCGGAGCTCGGCGCCGCGGTCAACGCCGGGCGCGCGGCCGTCCGCGTGGCGCGCCGGCCGCGCGTGGCGATCCTCGCGACCGGCGACGAGCTCGTCGAACCCGGCGCGCCGCTCGGGCCGGGCCAGGTCCACGACTCCAACGCGACGACGCTGTCGGCGCTCGTCGCCCGGTCCGGCGGTCACGCACGGGCGCTGCGCGTCCCCGACGACCGGGCCG
>VAYD01000076.1 GCA_005883905.1 Actinomycetota bacterium | reverse complement strand
CTACGACCTCCTGCCGCGGATCGACGGCGACCACTCGCACTACGCGATCACGATGAGCATGGTCGACGGCGACACCAAGGGCTACCTCGTGATCGGCCAGAACCCGGTCGTGGGATCCGCCAACTCGGGGATGCAGCGCGAGGCGCTGCGCAGCATCGACTGGCTCGTGGTGCGCGACATCGTGGAGATCGAGACCGCGGCGTTCTGGCAGGAGGATCCGGAGAACATCGCGACCGAGGTCTTCTTCCTGCCGGCGGCGTCGCACGTCGAGAAGGACGGCAACTTCACCAACACGCAGAGGCTGCTGCAGTGGCACGCCAAGGCGGTCGAGCCACCGGGCGACTGCCGCTCCGAGCTCTGGTTCGCCCACCATCTCTTCGACCGCGTCCGTGCCCGCCTGCGGGACTCCACCGATCCGAAGGACCGCGCGATCCTGGACCTCGACTGGGACTACGAGCTGGTCGGCCCGCACCGTGAGCCCGACGCGGCCGCCGTGCTGCAGGAGATCAACGGGCGCACCGCCGACGGCTCCTTCGTCGCGAAGTACCAGGAGCTCAAGGACGACGGTTCGACCTCGTGCGGCTCCTGGATCCACGCCGGCATCTACCAGGACGGCACCAATCAGTCGGCGCGCAAGAAGCCGGGCTCGGAGCAGAACTGGATCGCGCCCGAGTGGGGATGGGCGTGGCCCTCGAACCGGCGGATCCTCTACAACCGCGCGTCGGCCGACCCGGACGGGCAGCCGTGGTCGGAACGCAAGCGCTACGTGTGGTGGGACGCGGATGAGGGCAAGTGGACGTCGCTCGGCGACGACCCTGACTTCGAGCCCGACAAGCCGCCCGACTACAGGCCGCCGCGCAAGGCGACGGGGATGGAGGCGATCGGCGGCGCCGACCCGTTCATCATCCACCCCGACGGGCTCGGCTGGATCTGGGTCGCATCGGGCCTCGTCGACGGGCCCCTGCCGACGCACTACGAGCCCGCCGAGTCGCCGCTCGGCAACGCGCTGTACGAGCAGCGCGAGAACCCGACGCGCCAGGTCTACCGCCGCGCCGACAACCCGTACAACCCGATCGGCTCGGACGTCTTCCCGTACGTGATGACGACCTACCGGCTCACCGAGCACCACACCGCCGGCGGGATGTCGCGCACGGTGCCCTACTTGTCCGAGCTGCAGCCGGAGTTCTTCTGCGAGGTCTCGCCGGCACTGGCGCAGGAGCGCGGGCTCGAGCACGGCGGGTGGGCGACGATCGTCACCGCGCGCACCGCGATCGAGGCGCGCGTCCTCGTCACCGAGCGCATCAGGCCGCTGAAAATAGGATCCCCACCCACCCGCGTGGTGCACCAGGTCGGCCTGCCCTACCACTGGGGCAGCAGCGGGCTGGCGAAGGGCGACTCGGCGAACGCGCTGTTGGCGGTCGCGCTCGACCAGAACGTGCACATCGCCGAGTACAAGGCGGCGACCTGCGACATCCAGCCCGGCCGCCGGCCGCGCGGCCCGGCGCTGCCGCCCTACGTCGCGGAGTACCGCCGCCGCGCGGGGGTGGTCATATGAGCTCCTACGGCGGCGACGCCCAGCCGCAGATGGGGTTCTTCACCGACACGAGCATCTGCATCGGCTGCAAGGCCTGCGAGGTCGCGTGCAAGGAGTGGAACCAGGTCCCGGCGTCCAATCAGGGCTTCACCGGCATGTCCTACGACAACACGATCGCGCTCGGCGCCGACACCTGGCGCCACGTCTCGTTCGTCGAGCAGGCCGAGGACGGGGACATGCGCTGGCTGATGTCCTCGGACGTCTGCAAGCACTGCACGGACGCCGCATGCCTCGAGGTCTGCCCGACCGGCGCGCTCTTCCGCACCGAGTACGACACGGTCGTCGTGCAGCAGGACATCTGCAACGGCTGCGGCTACTGCGTGCCCGCCTGCCCGTTCGGCGTCCTCGACCAGCGCAAGGACGACGGGCGCGTATGGAAGTGCACGCTCTGCTACGACCGCCTGAAGGAGGGCGAGGAGCCCGCCTGCGCCCAGGCCTGCCCGACGAACTCGATCCAGTTCGGCGAGCTCGGCGACCTGCGCGAGCGTGCCGCGGAGCGGCTCGAGGTGCTCCACTCCGACGGCGAGGACCGCGCGCAGCTCTACCTGCACGACACGGAGGACGGCATCGGCGGCGCGCACGCGTTCTTCCTGCTGCTCGACGAGCCCGAGGTCTATGGGCTGCCGCCCGACCCGGTCGACACGGCGCGCGACCTGCGTTCGATCTGGGCGGCCGCGGGCGCCGCGGCGCTCGCCCTGGGCGCCGGGATCGCGGCCGCGTTCGTTGGGGACCCGTCGTGACCGACTCCTACTACGGGCGGCCCGTCATCAAGGCGCCCGTGTGGACGCCGGAGATCCCGGCCTACTTCTTCAGCGGCGGGCTCGGCGGCGCCTCGGCCGGCCTGGCGTACGTCGCCGAGCGCCGCGGCAACGACGTCCTGGCGCGGCGCGCGTGGGCGGTGGCGCTCGGCGGCCTCTCCGCCAGCCCGGCGCTGCTGATCTCCGACCTCGGCGTCCCGTCGCGCTTCCTGAACATGCTGCGGATGTTCAAGGTCACCTCGCCCATGAGCGTCGGCTCGTGGCTGCTGTCGGTGAGCGGCACGGCAACGGGCTTCGCCGCCGCGAACGCGCTCACCGGCCTGTTTCCCGCGACGTCCGCGATCGCCAAGCCGGCCGCCGCGCTGTTCGGCCTGCCCCTGTCGACCTACACCGGCGCGCTGATCGCGAACACGTCGGTCCCGGTCTGGCACGAGGCGCGCCTCGAGTTGCCCGCGCTCTTCGCCGGCGGCGCCGCCGCGAGCGCCGGCGCCGCGGCGACGGTGCTGACGCCGACCGAGCACGCGGCGCCGGCCCGCCGCCTCGCGCTCATCGGCGCCGCGGCCGAGCTCGTCACCACCAACGTCATGGAACACAGGCTCGGGAAGCTCGCGGAGCCCTACCACGAAGGTCCGAGCGCGGCGTTGGCGCGCGGCGCGAAGGTGCTGACCGCGCTCGGCGGCATGGTCCTCGCCGGCTGGGGCCACCGTCGCTCCGCCGCGATCGCCGGCGGCGCCGCGATCCTCGCCGGCGGGGCGGCGGAGCGCTTCGCGGTCTTCAAGGCCGGCTTCGAGTCGGCGAACGACCCGAAGTACACGGTCGCGCCGCAGCGCGAGCGGCTCGCGGCGCGTCAGCCGTAGACCCGCAGGTCGGCCACCGACCACCAGCTGCCGGACGACCCGGTCTGCGTGACTCGGAGATAGCGCGCGGTCGCCGGCGCGATGTCGATCGTCGTCAGCTGCCCGCTGCCCGCCCCCGACGCGACCGGCGTCCACGTCGAGCCGTCGGTGCTCGTCTCCAGCTCGTAGCCGCGCGGGTAGTCGCCGCGATCGGCGCCGGTGTCGAGCACCACGCGCCGGACCGTCTGCGCCGAGCCGAGGTCGACCTGCAGCCACTGGCCGGTCGTCTGCGCCGCGGCCGTCGTCCAGCGCGTCGTGGCGTCGTCGTCGACCGCGTTGGCGGCGTCCTGCGGGGTGCTCGCCGTCGCGGTCATCGGCTCGAAGTCGAGCAGTTGGCGGCTGTCGTCGATCGCCGGCCACGTGAACGTCGCCAGCGACCCGCCGGGCAGCGTGTACGTGAACGTCTCGCCGCCCTGCGACACGGCGAACGTGCGCGGGTCGTCGTTCTCGTTGTGCGCGACGAGCGCGATCGAGCCGTCCGGGTTGCGGAACGCGACGTCCATGATCTGCCCGTTCCAGCCGGTGGTGCCGAACGAGGTTGAGGCGATCCGCTGCGCGCCCGGCCTCACGAAGCGGGCCAGGTGGCCGAGCGTGAAGTACTCGGCGTTGCGGGTGACCTCCTGCCCGGGGCCGACCGTGATCACGCCCGAGCAGGTGTCGCAGCCGCCGTTGTGCGGCCCGCCATCGGGATCCAGCGCGAGGTTCCAGTTCACGACGGTCTTGCCCCAGTTGCGCGTCACGCCGAGGACGAGGTTGCGGCTGTGCCACTTCAGCGTGTCGCTGAACACCTGCGCCGGCGGGTCAGTGGGACCGTGCGAGCCCGAGCACTCCGTGAACCAGATCCCTTTGTCGGGGAAGGCGCGGTGGAGCTCGGTCTGGCGGCTCGGGTCGCCGGAGTAGCAATGGAACGCCGTGCCCGCGACCCAGTCGCCGGCCTCGCTGTTCAGCAGGTCGGTCGGATACTCGGTCTCCGGGTCCTCGCCAGGTGGCGTGTTGGCGATGTCATTCGGGTGCT
>VAYD01000075.1:10321-12603 GCA_005883905.1 Actinomycetota bacterium | reverse complement strand
GCGACACGTCCGGCCTGGCGGCGACGCGCACGATCAAGCTCAGGGTTCGCTAGACCAGGAGGAGGACGGGGCCGCAGCCTGCGACGTCCTCGAGCAGGCGGTCGGCGGCGGCGGGCGTCCAACGGCCTGTGCGCGCGAGCCGCTTGGTGAGGTCGCGCACCGCGTCGAGCGCGAACCGTGCCTCGGGTCCCGAGTCCATGTCGTCGCAGAACAGCAGCGTGTCGGCCGCCTCGCGGATCCGGTCCTGCTCGCGGGGATGCAGCTTGCCGTCACCGGCGGAGCGCAGCGTCTCCATCACGCGACCGTAGGACTGTGCCCGCCGCGACGTCATCGTTGCTGGTGGATTCCCGCCTTGCAGGCGCGGGAAACGGTTGCGGCCCGGCGAACTGAACCGGCATGGGCATGAGCAACGCCGTCATGCGCCACGACCGGTTCCTGGCCTGGGTGGGGGCGCTCGCCCTCGCCGTCAACCTCGTGGCGGCGTGGATCGCGCTGGTCGCCGAGCGCGGCCACCCGCACGAGTTCCACACCTACTGGGCGGCGCTGTTCTGGACGACGACGCAGATGCTCACCGTGTCTTCACAGCTGCCGAACCCGTCGAGCACCGCCGCCCACATCCTCGACGTCTTCCTCGAGCTGCTCTCGATCACGATCGTGACGAGCATCGCCGGCTCATGGGCCGCGTTCTTCCACCATCGCCGTCACATGGCGAACGCAGCGCCGAGCGCCGAGAACGGGCCGAGGCCGTCGGGCGCCGGCGCGCAGCCCTGAGCGGTGCGCAGGTCCTGGCAAGCACGCCCGTCGAACCACAGCGGCGAGTCGTAGTAGAACGAGAACAGGTTGCCGTCGTGGTCGGGGTCGACGGCGGCCTCGTCGGCGTCGGCGCGCCAGCGGTCGGTGAAGAGTCGGGCGTCAGCTCTCCTGTCGCCCTTGACGAAGCGGTCGAACCAGGCGGTCGTGTACCACGCGGCGAGATCCTCGCCGCGCAGCGTGCCGCCGAAGCCGGGGTTCGGGATGAACGAGAACTCGTAGTGCGTGCCGCCGCGGATCACGAGCTCGCCTGCAGGCACGCCGGCCGCGGCGATCTGGCTCGCCGCGTCGCTCTTGGCGGTGCGGTCCGGGTCGCTCGTGTACGGCGTCGGCGTGAGCCCGTAGTCGGCCGACATGCCGAGCGAGGGCTTGGCAGCCGTGGAGTCGGGGCGCTTCGACGAGCCCGACGGGCACGTCACGGGCGCCGGCCCGGGCGCGCGCAGGTTGTCCCAGGCGACGATCGCCTTTACGCGCGGGTCGATCTGACCGATGTAGGACACCGCGGCGGCGCCGAGCGAGTGGCCGGCGATGCCGACGCGGCTCGTGTCCAGGCGGGCGTACAGCGGGTTGTAGGCCGCGTTGCGGCCGTCGAGCACGCGGGCCCGCTGCTTGACGGCGTGGCTCGTCCCGGTCGAGCACGACGGGCGCGGGAGGTATGGGCTCGACGGCTTCGAGAAGAAGAAGTCGAGCGCATCCTCCGTGCCGTCGTAGAACGGCTCGCCGGTCTGCGACGGGACGCCGTCGAACCGGTCGGCGCCCTCCCCGTAGGTGTCCGACCAGCCCTGCCCCTGCGGGTCCCAGGTCATCACGACGTAGCCGGCGCGCGCGAGGTCCGCGGCGGCGTACCAGTAGAGCTCCTCGGGCGCCTGGACGGACCCGTTGGTGATGACGATCCCGGGGCAGCCCTTGGTGCAGGCATCGGTCGTCCACACGTGCCCGGAGAGCGTCGAGCCGTTGCGTGCGGTGAAGAGCACGCGCTTGACCGTCGCGCCTTCGGTGTCGCCCCAGGGGTGATAGCGGATGTCGCCGGCGCAGCCGTTGCCGTGGTGGGCGCACAGGTTGCCGGTGAAGTCGCGGCCGAACGGGCGGGCCGGGCCGTCGGTCGCGAGGATCCGCGCGTACTCGAGCTCGTTCTCGGTGCTGAGCGCGGCCAGGTTGGCCTGGTAGTCCGGGTCCAGCCCGTAGACGTGCTGGAAACGCTCGTTGATCTTGCTGTAGTTGCTGGCCTCGCGGGCGGCGTCAAACGCATGTGCGGCCGGCGCCGCGGCGGCGGCCAGTGCGATGGCGACGAACCCCGCGAGCCTCCCCTGCCGGAAGCTCATGAACGCGAGCGTACACAGGAGGCATTCGCCGGCGCGCCGGTAGCGTGGCGCGCATGAATGCCTCCGAGAAGCCCGAGGTCACCGTCCCCGACGGGCCGCCGTCCTACCAGCTCGAGCTCGAGGATCTGACGGTCGGCGACGGCGAGGAGG
>VAYD01000075.1:6083-10255 GCA_005883905.1 Actinomycetota bacterium | reverse complement strand
GACCGCGGCGACACGTTCAAGTTCGGCCTCGGCCGCGGCCAGGTGATCCCCGGGTGGGACCAGGGCGTCGCCGGCATGAACGTCGGCGGCCGCCGCCGCATCACGATCCCGCCGAATCTCGCCTACGGGAAGCGCGGCGCCGGCGGCGTGATCGGTCCCGACGAGACGCTCATCTTCGTCGTGGACCTGATCGACGTACGCTGAGCGCATGAGCGCCGCCCACCGCGTCCGCGTCAAGCGCGAGGTCGCGGGCCGACGCGGCAAGGGCGTCACGACGATCTACGACGTCCCGCTCGACGACGCCGGCCTGCGCGACCTCGCCGGGCGCCTGAAGAAGCGTTGCGGCGTCGGCGGCTCGGTGAAGAACGGCGTCATCGAGCTCCAGGGCGATCACCGCGACGTCGTCGTCGAGGTCCTGCGGTCCGAGGGCTACGACGCCGTCCTCGCCGGCGGCTGACGCACCTCGTCCGCGCCCGTACCCGCGTGGGCCGATTTCCGCCTGCACGGGGTAAGAACTGGCCGCCACGCAGCCGTCGTGGTCCATCGCCTGGGAGGGGATTCGCATGACGACGTATCGAGTTCGGGGTCGAGTTGCCGCCGTACTGGCGCTCGCGTTTGTGGCGCTCGCGTTCGGTGGGAGCGCCGTCGCTGCACCCGGACCAGACCTGGGCCCGAACGTGATCGTCTTCGACCCGAGCATGCCGACGAGCCAGATCCAGGCGACCGTCGACGCGATCTCCGCGCAGCAGGTCCCGAACCAGTTCGGGACGGAGCGCTACGCGTTGCTGTTCAAGCCCGGAACCTACGGCTCGAGCGACCATCCGCTCAACTTCCAGGTCGGCTACTACACGTCGGTCGCCGGGCTGGGCCGCTCGCCCTCAGACGTCGTGATCAATGGGTCCGTCTACGTCCGCAACCAGTGCTCCGCGGGGGGTTGCGTCGCGCTCAACAACTTCTGGCGGTCGTTGTCGAACCTGACCATCAACGTCACCACGCCCGGCTTCGGCTGCTACAGCGGCGAGTTCTGGGCCGTCTCGCAGGCGGCGCCGATGCGCCGCGTCGACGTCCACGGGCTTACGACCTTGATGGACTACTGCACCGGTCCGTCGTTCGCGAGCGGCGGCTTCATCGCCGACTCGAGGTTCAACGACAGCACGATCGTCAACGGATCGCAGCAGCAGTGGGTCACGCGCAACAGCTCGATCGATGGCTGGACGAACGGCGTCTGGAACCAGGTCTTCTCGGGAGTCGCCGGCGCTCCCGGGCAGTGCTTCCCGGCTCAGGCCTCCTGTGGCGGCCCGTACACCACGCTCGCGACCAGCCGTGTGACGCGCGAGGCGCCGTACCTCTACGTGGACTCCGCGGGCAGCGAGAATGTGTTCGTGCCCTCAGCGCAGCGGGACTCATCGGGCACGACGTGGGCCGACGGCGCGACGCCAGGCAGGTCCATCCCGATCCACCAGTTCTACGTCGCGAAGCCGTCGGACTCGGTGGCGACGATCAACGCCGCGCTGCACTCCGGCAGGAACCTCATCCTGACGCCGGGCGTCTATCACCTGGATGAGAGCATCGCGATCACGCGGCCCGACACGGTGGTCCTCGGCCTCGGTTTCCCGACGCTGATTCCCACCGGCGGGAACGCGGCCATGACGACCGCGCGCGCCAAGGGGATCCAGATCTCCGGCGTCCTCTTCGACGCGGGACCCGTGAGCTCGCCGGTCCTGTTGCGGGTCGGCAGCGGCCACGCGCGCAGCGACAACGATGCATCGGATCCGTCGGCGCTGAGCGACGTGTTCTTCCGCATCGGCGGCGCCCAGGCCGGCAAGGCGACGACAAGCCTGATCGTCAACAGCGACAACGTCATCCTCGACGACATCTGGGCCTGGCGAGCTGACCACGGCAACGGCGTCGGCTGGACGAGCAACACGGCGGACACCGGCGTCGTCGTCAACGGCGATCGCGTGACGGCGTATGGCCTGTTCGTCGAGCACTATCAGAAGTACGAGACGATCTGGAACGGGAACGACGGCAACGTCGTCTTCTTCCAGAACGAGATGCCGTACGACCCGCCGAGCCAGCAGGCGTGGATGGAGGCGCCCGGCCGCGTTCAAGGTCGGCGACGCCGTGACGAGCTTCAGCGGCTCCGGGATGGGGAGCTACAGCTTCTTCAACCAAGGCGTCGACATCTACGCGGACCACGCGTTCGAGGTGCCCACGACGCTGGCGCCCGGAAGCCTGCACGACCTGCTCACCGTGTTCCTGGACCCGTCCGTCGGGCGCGGCGGCATCCTGCACGTCGTCAACGACACCGGTGGGTCGTCGACCATCGCCAACCCGGACGTCCCGGTGACCGTGGTGGACTACCCCTGATCCGCGCTGTCCTGCAACTGAGGGGCCTGTCCCCTCTCTCGCATGGTGCGAATCAGGGGTCTGTCCCTTTTTTTGCAGCCTGCAACTGAGGGGACAGACCCCTTTTTTCATGGTGCGAGGGAGGGGACTGGCCCCTCAGTTGCGGGTAGACCCGGGGTATGGGAGTTCTGCGAGGACTTGGGCGCGCGATCGGTGGTCTGCTCGCTGGAATCGGCGGGCTCGTTGGAGGCGTGGTGCAAGGGGTCGGGCGGCTCGTGCGGCGGCTCGTCTAGACGATGCCGACGAGGACCGCGCAGACCCAGTTCGACGCGCCTGCGCCGCCGTTCCAGAGGCGGGCCGCCAGGCGGTCCTGCTCGGCCTTGGACGCCTGGAAGGCGTGTCGCGTCGAGCCGCCGAGGCCGCGCCAGGTGTCGTCGGTGATCTGGTAGTAGCCCGACGCAGTGGCGGAGTTCGGCGGCAGGTCCTGGCCCCCGGACTCGCATTGCACCACCGGCCACGGGATCGCCCACGGGCCCCCCGGGCCTCCGGACATCGCCGCGCGGCGCCGGGCCGCGAGCAGGCGGTTGAGCTCGTGCTGTGCGCGGCGGCGGCCCGCGCGGGTGCGCTGCAGCGCGGCGAGCCGCGCCGCGTGGGCCTGGGCCAGCGCGGCCTGCCTGGCGCGCAGGCCGGCCTCGATGCCCGCGAGCGCGTCGCGCCGGCGGCGGACGGCAACGGCGATCAGCCGCTGCCGGCGCTCGAGAACCGCCAGCTCGCGGCGTTCCCGCGCCGCGTCGACGCGCGCAACGCGCACCTCGTCGAGGATGCGCGCATCCGCGTGCTGCACGCGGCGGATGAAGTCCACGGTCTCGAGCAGCTGCGGGAAGCCGTCGGCGTTCAGCACGACCGTCACGAGGTCCGGCGCGCCGTTCTCGTAGCGCGCGACCAGCACCTGCGCGAGCCGTGCGCGGACCTCCCCGAGCCGGATGCGCAGCCGAGCGACCCGCGCGCGTGCGGCAGAGAGACGCACCGCCGTCGCCTGCTGGCGCGCCACAGCGGTGTCCAACGCCGCCTGCGCCGCGGCCACGCGGCGCGACAGCAGCGCGACCTCCCGCGACGTCGCGCGCTCGAGCCGCGCGAGGTGCCCGGCCGCGCCGGCCAGCGCCCGCTCGTGCGCGCGCCCGGCATGAATGCGGTTGCGCAGCGCGCCCTCGTCGGACGCGAGCGCGGGCACGGCCGCGAGCGCGGCGAGGGTGAGGACGAGCAGCAGTCGGCGGTGCATGGCAAAGCCGCCCCCGCGCGGGGACGGCTTCACCGAACCTAGTGGCGCCGCCTGCAGCCGGCGAAGGCTGCAAGCGGCGTTGCGGCTGTTACTCGTAGGCCAGCGCGTCGAGCACCGGCAGGCGCGACGCCCGCCGGGCCGGCAGCGCGGCGGCGATCATGCCCGCGACGGTCGCAACGACCGCGAACGCGATCAGCGAGCCGACCGGGAGCGTGAACGTCATCCCGATGCCGCGCATCGCGAGCGTCACGGCGCCGCCGAGCAGCACCCCGATCGCCATGCCCGTGACCGCGCCGAGCTGGGCGGTGACGATGCCCTCGTGACGCACCATGCGGCGCGTCTGGCGGCGGGTCATCCCGATCGCCCGCAGCATGCCGACCTCGCGCGTGCGCTCCATCACGGAGAGCACGAGCGTGTTGACGATGCCGAACAGCGACACGATGACGGTCAGCGCCAGCAGGACGTAGAAGCTCGCCAGCATGCTGTTGAGCCAGCTGAGCTGAGAAGCCTCGTACGCGCTCTTGGTCTGCAGCTTCACGTCCGG
>VAYD01000075.1:0-6078 GCA_005883905.1 Actinomycetota bacterium | reverse complement strand
TTCAGCGCACCCTCCGCCGACGCGGGAGCGTCGACCAGGGCGAGCCGCAGATCGTGCACGGCGAAGGTGCGACTGAACGTCGCCACCGGGATCGTGACGACGCCGGATGCGCTCGCGTTGAGCGCCTTCGTCTTCTCGATGCCGCGCACGGTCACCCGCACCGTCCTGTTCGACGGCGAGACCAACGTGATCGTGTCGCCCACCTTCAGGTGCTTGTCCTTGGCGAACTCGTCGCGTATCACGGCGTCGTTGGGCCCGAGCTTCGAGATGTCGGTCGCGGCGCCGGGCTTCCACGTGAAGCGCAGCACCTTCGCGGCCGTTGCCGGATCGATCCCGTCGACGGGGATCTGGTCCTCGTCGACCTGAGCCTGGCTCTGGCGCACACCGGAGGCCACCGTGACACCGGGCACCTTCGACGCCGCCTCGAGCGAGCCGGCCGACACGGTGCTCCAGCCATCCGGGGCGACGACGTAGCGCGACTGGATCTTGTCGCCCATCTCGCTCTTCGCCGCCGACTTGATGCCGGCGCCGAAGACCGCCACGAACGTGACGAGCGAGACGCCGATCATCAGCGCGGCCGCAGTCGCGGACGTCCGTGACGGGTTGCGCATCGCGTTGCGGCGCGCAAGCCCGCCGGCGATGCCCCCGAGCTTCTGGCCCGGGCGGCCGAGCACGGACGCCAGCGGACGGGCGAACCGGTTCGACAGCATCGCGACGCCGATGAACAGCAGCAGGCCGCCCGGCGCCATCCCGATGAGACGGTCGCTGGTCTTGATCCCGCTGCCGAACAGGGAGTAGCCGAGGATCAGGAGCGCCAGCCCGGTGATCCCGAACGACGCGACGGCGACCTTGCGCGAGCGCCTGCCGGACGGCAGCCCCGCGCCCTCGTGCAGAATCGAGACGGGCGAGACGCGAGTCGCGCGCAGCGCCGGGACGAGGCCGGAGACCAACGTCACGATCACGCCGACGAGGCTGGCGATCACGATCGTGTGCGTCGCGAACACCGTGGACGTGCGCGGCAGGTCGATGCCGAGCGACGAGAGCAGCGACAGCAACCCCGCGCCGAGCGCGTACCCGACCGCGATGCCGACCGCCGCCCCGGCAAGCGCGACGACCGTGCTCTCCGTGACGACCGAGCCGAGCACCTGCCGGCGCGACGCGCCGATCGTGCGCAGCGTGGCCAGCTCACGCGCACGCTGGGCGACCGTGATCGACAGCGTGTTGTAGATCGTGAACGCGCCCACGAAGACCGCGATGAACCCGAACACGAGCAGGATCGTCTTGATGATCGAGATGAACTGCTTCAGCCCGTCGAACGTGAAGCGATCCTGGGCCTCGGCGGAGCGGACGTCGAGCTTGGGGAACTTCTGCATCAGGTTCACGCGCAGCTGGTTCGCCGTCGTGCCGGGAGCAGCCGCGACGAGCACGTCGTCGTAGCTGGAGGCATGGCCCGCGAACATCGTGCCGAGCGCCTCCACGTCGCCGAACTTCGCGATGCCGACCACCTGGAACGCCTGGCGCGGGCCGTGCGCGGCGACGTCGATGCTGTCGCCGAGCGCGAAGTGATGTTTGCGGGCGGTCCCGGCGTCGATCACGACCTCGCCGGGCCCGGTCGCCCAGCGCCCTTCCTTGATGTGCAGCGGGTTGAGCTTCTGGTTGTCGGGCGACGACGCGTCGTAGCCCATGCCGAAGTAGGGGCCATCGCCGATCGCCGTGCCGTGCTTGTCGATCAGCCGAGCCTCTTGGAGGACGTCGCCGGTCGCGACGCCCACGCCGGGCACCGACCGCACGCGGTCAAGGGTCGAGGCGGGGATCGTGTCCGTCCCCCCGACGCTGTCCGTCTTGAAGGCCGACGGCGCGCTGACGACGGCGTCGGTGCCCTTGTAGGCCGACGTCGAGAGCGAGTCCGCCGCTTGGCGCATGGTGTCGCCGACGGTGAACGCAGCCGCGATCATGGCCACGCCGAGCACGATGGCAAGCGCGGTCAGCGCGGTGCGCAGCCGGCGCGTCGCCATGCCGCGGAGGGCAACTTTGATCACTTCGTCACCTCGTCGGCGACGATCAGGCCGTCCTCGATGTGGATCAGGCGGTCGGCCGCGGCGGCTGCGTCGGTGTCGTGCGTGACCATGACGGTCGTCTGGCCGAACGAGACGGCGGCGTCGCGCAGGAGCTCGAGGACCTCGTGGCTGGACTTCGAGTCGAGGTTGCCGGTCGGCTCGTCCGCGAAGAGCACCGTCGGTTCGGACACAAGCGCGCGCGCCGCGGCGACGCGCTGCTGCTGACCGCCGGAGAGCTGTGACGGGCGGTGCGTGGTGCGGTCGGCAAGACCGACGCGCTCGACGACAGCGTCGTACCAGGCGCGGTCGACCTGGCGGCCGGCGAGCTGCAGCGGCAGGAGGATGTTCTCCTCCGCGGTCAGCGTCGGCAGCAGGTTGAATGCCTGGAAGACGAAGCCGACGTGCGCGCGGCGCAGCTTGGTCAGCTGCGCGTCGTTCATCGTGGTGATGTCCTCGCCGGCGATGCGCACGGTGCCGGACGTCGGCTGGTCGAGCCCGGCCAGCACGTGCATCAGCGTCGACTTGCCGGAGCCCGACGGGCCCATGATCGCGGCGAACTGGCCGCGCGGGATGTCGATGGTGACGCCGCGCAGGGCGTCGACGGCCGCCTCGCCCGAGCCGTAGCGGCGCGTGACGTCGGCGGCGGAGACTGCGGTGGAGACGGAGCCGGCGACGCCGTCGAGCAGCGCAGCGCCGGTGGTCGTGGACTGCAGCACGGGTGGTGGGTCCTTTCGGGGTATGGCTGGCTTAGTGGAAGAGCAGGGCGGCGAGCCCGGCGATCGCCGGGATGCCGAAGACGGCGAAGCTGCCGGCGGCCAGAGCGGCCATCCCACGCAGCTCGTCGGCGGTCATGCGGCCACCGCCACGTCGGCCTCGCGGGCCAGTCGGGTGACGGCGTGGCGCAGTGCGCCGGCGGCAAGCAGGGCGTCTGTGGCCTGGGCGATCAGGCGGCCCGTGAAGCCGCGCGATCCGGCGACGGCCACCTTGGCGGTGACCTCGCTGCCGGATTGCGCCTCGGAAAGCTCGTATTGCACGTCAAGGACGATCGGGCCCGACGCGAGCAGCTTCAAACCGCTCGCGTCGGCCGCGATCACGTCCACGTCGAAGGAACAACGCTGGCCTGCGATCCGGCCCACCACGCGGGCACGGGAGCCAGTCACCAGGCGGTCGCCGTCGAGGCCTTCCACATCGAAGTCGATGGGGGCCCACCGCCCGCAGGCGGCCGGGTCGGTCAACACGCCCAGGACGTCTTCGGGACGTCCCTTGGAGGTGATCTGTGCGGTCCAGGTCCTCATGGCAGCCATCCTGGACTTGCAGGGCTTCTGCGACATCGCCCTGCATGGCGATCTTGCCTCCCCCATAGCGATGATCTCGCGTGTCGCGGAGGACCACAACGGGCGTCCTGGGTCATCCTCGAGGATGACGCCAGGGTCGTCCTTGCGGCGGATTGTGGTCCGGAATGCCGGCGCTACGGTGGCCGCATGAGATGGCCGCGGACGGTTCCCGCGCGCCTGCGCGCGCTTGGTCCTGCGCGCCTTGACGCGCTGACGGCTGGCTTGCTGGTC
Source organism: Actinomycetota bacterium (assembly GCA_005883905.1). Lineage (GTDB taxonomy): Bacteria > Actinomycetota > Thermoleophilia > Solirubrobacterales > Solirubrobacteraceae > AC-49. The sequence continues at coordinate 2,456 of VAYD01000075.1, read as the reverse complement.
ATCGTGGCGCTGATCGAGCTGCCACTCGACAGCCTCGGCGACCGCCGCGGCGTCACGTACGTCGCCGCAGTGGCCATCTGCGCCGCGCTCGCCTTCCGGCGCCGCGCGACATTCTGGGTCGTCGCGTTCCAGGCGACGGTCGTCGTCGTGCAGGAGATCGCCGGCGGCCACGCGGCGGACACGGCGTTCGCGCCGTTCCTCGCGCTGATGGTCGCGATGTTCACGCTCGCGGCCCGCTCGAGCACGCGCGAGCTGATCGCCGGGACCGCGCTGATGGCGATCGCCGTGGGCGTCATCGCCGCCGGCACAGACGACGTCGGCGGCACGCTCGTCTTCGGCGTCCTCTTCGCCGTCGCGTTCCCGGTCGCCGTCGGCCTCAGCTACGGCGCGCGCACGCGCCTGACACAGCGCCTTCGCGAGCGGGCGATGGAGCTCGAACTCGACCGCGAGCGGCGCGCGCGCGACGCCGTCGCCGCCGAACGCCGCCGCATCGCCGGCGAGCTGCACGACGTCGTCACCCACAGCGTGTCGGTGATGGTCGTCCAGGCGGCGGCCGCGCGGCGGCTCGTGCCGACCGACCCCGAGCGCGCCCGCGAGGCGATGGTCGCAATCGAGCACACGGGCCGCGAGGCGCTCAACGAGATGCGCCGCCTGCTCGGGATCCTGCGCCGCGGCGACGAGGACCTCGCGCTCACACCGCAGCCGACGCTGAAGCGGCTCGACCTGATCGCGCAGCAGTCGGGGATGCGCGTCGACGTCACGGTCGAGGGCGACCCGCCGGCGATCCCGCCCGGGCTCGACGTCGCCGCCTACCGCGTGGTCCAGGAGGCGCTGCGCGCGATGCAGCGCGCGGGCGGTGACGGCGCGGCCGTGACCGTGCGCTACTCGCGGCGCGGCATCGACCTCGAGGTGTCCGGCGACGCTGCCGTCTACGAGGACCACGAGGCCGAGGTGCGCCTGCTCGGCACACGCGAGCGGATCGCCCTGTTCGGCGGCGAGCTGACCGCGGGCCGGCGTCGCGGCGGCGGATGGGGCCTGCGCGCGCGGCTGCCGCTCCCGGAGGGCCACAGTTGAAGACGCGCGACCTCGTCGCCGGCATCGTCCTGGCCGTCGCGGTCCTGCTCGAGGCGACGCTGAGCTCGCAGCGCGACGGCTCGGTCGCGGTCAACCTGATCCTCTACGCCCCGATCGGGCTGCTCTTCCTGTTCCAGCCGCTGCGCCCGTTCGAGCTCACGCTCGCGCTCATCGTCGCGATCTCGCTGGTGAGCCTTGCCGCGACCGACGTCGCGGACATGTTCACCACGCTGCTGCTGCTCGTCGTCGCGGTCTTCCGCGCGGCCAGCGCGCTCGACGACCGCTCCGCGGCGATCGTGGGCGTCGTGCTGCTGGCCGCCGTGCCGATCGTGAGCGCCGAGCGCGGCAGCACCACCGTCGGCGACTACGTCTTCCCCGTCGTCATCTTCGCGATCACCGCATCGGTCGCGCGCGGGCTGCGCCACCGCGCGCTCCTGGCGCGCGAGCTCGCGCTGCGCAACGAGCGCCTCGAGGTCGAGCGCGAGGCGCAGGCAGCCTCCGCGGTGTCAGACGAGCGCCGCCGGATCGCGCGCGAGCTGCACGACGTCGTCGCGCACTCGGTCTCGGTGATGGTCGTGCAGTCCGGCGCCGCGCGCCGCGTCCTCGACTCCGAGCCCGACCACGCGGTCGCGGCGCTCGCCGAGGTCGAGCGCAGCGGGCGCCAGGCGCTCAGCGAGCTGCGCCGCCTGCTCGGGCTGATGCGCGACGGCGACGAGAGCGCCGCGGCGCGCGAGCCGCAGCCGACGCTGGCAGGGCTCGACGACCTCATCAAGCGCGCCGAGGACGCCGGCCTGCCCGTCGAGCTGCGCCAGGAGGGCGAGCAGTATCCGCTGCCGATGGGCTGCGATCTCGCCGCCTATCGCGTGGTGCAGGAATCGCTGACCAACGCCCTGCAACATGCCGGCGACGGCGCCCGAGCGACCGTGCTGCTGCGTTGGGCCGATGACCGACTCGAACTCGACATCTCGGACACGGGGCAGGGCCTGACCGCGGCGTCGTCCGACGGTGACGGACCCCTGGCATGCGCGAGCGCGTCGCGCTGTGCGGCGGGGACCTGCAGGCCGGCCCGCGCCGCAGCGGCGGCTTTCGCGTCCGTGCCACGATCCCGAAAGACAGAGAGGCAGCATGAGCATCCGAATCCTCATCGCCGACGACCAGTCCCTGGTTCGCACCGGCTTCCGCATGATCCTCGACGCCGAGCCCGACCTCGACGTGGTCGGCGAGGCCGTGGACGGCCGCGAGGCCGTCGACAAGGCGAAGGCGGCCAAGCCGGACGTGATCCTGATGGACATCCGCATGCCCGAGCTCGACGGCATCGAGGCGACGCGGCGGATCATCGGCGACGCGGGCGAGGACGCCCCGAAGATCCTCATGCTCACGAC
>VAYD01000074.1 GCA_005883905.1 Actinomycetota bacterium | reverse complement strand
TGCATGTCGCGCGCGCCGCTGGAGAAGCTGGTCGCCTTCAAGGAGCCTCGCGGATGGACGGTGCCGTGGGTGTCGGGTTACGGCGACGACTTCCTGTTCGACTACGGCTTCGCGTTCCGCCGCGAGGGCATGTCGAGCTCCGTCCGCGACGGGGTCGACCTCGGGGAAATGCTGCGCGAGGCGCCGCAGTGGCTGCGCGACTACCGCGAGGAGGTGGGCGCGCCCGACCTCGAGTCCGCGGTCTCCGTGAGCGCGGGGTGGAGCGTGTTTGCGATGCGCGACGGCGCGGTCTACAACACCTACCGCGTCTATCCGCACTCGCGCCTCGTAAGGCCGCTGTTCTCGGGGCTGCTCGAGCTGCTGCCGAACGAGGACTGAGTCCCAGGCAGACGTCGGCCTCACGCTCTGGTGCGATTGGCGCTCATGGTGATGCGGCTGGATCGCGGCGGTGCCGGCCGACGGACCCGCTCCTCGCCGACGGCAGCTTCCGCCGCGCTCGCTTCACGAGCGCGACTCCTGCACTCACCCCGCGAAGAGCCGTGGGGTCAGACCGTGGCCAGGCTGCAATCACCGGAGGGCGCGCCCCGCTCCCCGCCAACCCCAAGCCCCCTCAGTCGGTGCAGGTCGGCTTTGGCGGCGGCCGGCGGTCAGCGACGCCTGGCGCGCAGGACGACGTCGGCGATGTGCGGGGTGCCGGGCGGCGGGTCGATCCGCGGCGCGACTGCGTGCAGCTCGACCGTGAAGTGGTCGCCGAGCAGCAAGAAGAGGTCGTCGGCGCCCACGTAGTCCGCCGGGTCGACGCCCTGGGACTTCATGTGCTCGCGGTGCTCGTCGTCGGGGCCGTGGTACACGGCGAGCAGCAACCCACCCGGGCGCACCGTGTCGAGCAACCTCCGCACGGCGGCCTCGCCCGCGGCCTTAGGCAGCGCCGGGTACTGCATCGACACGAGGTCGAACGAACGGGCCGTGAATGGTGTCTGGAGGGTGTCCCCGCAGATCCACTCGACGGAGGCGCCAGCCGGATGGGAAGCCTCCCGCGCCCGGCATATGGCGACCTCAGAGATGTCGATTGCAGTGACGGTCCAGCCGTGCTGAGCGAGCCAGATCGCGTCGGCGCCCTCGCCACAACCGACGTCGAGCCCCGGGCCCGGGGTGAGGGCGGCGACCTCCGCGACGAGCCGCCCGTTCGGTCGCCCGCTCCACATCGTCCCGTCCCGCTCACGGTACCTCGCGTCCCACTCGGCGGCTTGCGCCGTCGCGCCGAAGTGCTGCACGCCGTGGTGCTCGTGCATTGTCCGCAAGATAGACCGCCACATGCCTCTCGGAAACGTCAAGGACTGGCGAGCGGCCGTTGCGATCCTCGGCGCGTTCCTCGCGGGTGTACTCGTCGGCCGATCCACACAACATCTAGCGGACGAGCGCGAAGAAGGCCGCGACCTCGGCCACGAACGTGCCCGGTTGCTCGAGCGCCGGGAAGTGTCCGCCGCGCCCGGCCTCGCTCCAGTGGCGGATGTCGGTGAAGCGTGCAGCGGCCTCGTCGCGGGTCGGGCGCTGCAGCTCGTGCGGGAAGATCGTGCAGCCGGCTGGCGCGTCGACGCGGTCACCGGATTCGAGCGGGCCTTCGAGCCAGCGAGTCACGTCGCTCAGGCTCTCCCAGTACAGCCGCGCCGAGGACGCGGCTGTGCGCGTGAGCCAGTAGAGCGTCAGCGTGTCCAGGATCCGGTCTTCGCGGATTGGCGTGCGGGGGTCCGTCCAGGAGTCCAGCTTCTCGCCGATCCACGCCGCGAGCCCCGCGGGGGAGTCGGTCAGTGCGTAGCCGACGGTCTGCGGGCGGGTCCGGTGCTGGGTGGAGTAGCCGACATCGTCGTCGGCCTGCCGCCCGGCGGTGGTGGTGGGCGCGAGCGGCGGCATGAGGTGAATGCCGGCAACGTGCAGCAGATCCTGCTGGCCGAGGCTCGCGCTGACGCTCGTGCCCCAGTCGGTGCCCTGGGCGCCGTAGCGGGCGTAGCCGAGCCGCGCCATCAGCGCCGCCCATGCGCGGGCAATCTGCGCGACGCCCCAGCCCGGTTCGGTCGGCTTGCCGCTCCAGCCGTAGCCGGGCAGCGACGGGACGACGCAATCGAAGCCCGCCTCGGTCAGCAGCGGCAACGCGTCCAGGAACTCCACGACGCTGCCCGGCCAGCCGTGCGTGAGGACGAGCGGGAAGGCGTCGCGGTGCGGCGAGCGGGCATGCAGGAAGTGGATCTGCAGGCCGTCGATCGTGGTGGTGAACTGCCCCACGGCGTTCAGCTGCCGCTCCGTCGCGCGCCAGTCGTAGCCCTCGACCCAACGCGCACAACGCTTCTGGAGGCGCTCGAGCGCGACACCCTGGCGCGGATCGGTCGCCGGCTCGGGCCAGCGGGTCGCGCGCAGCCGCGCGTGGAGGTCGTCCAGCTCGCCACCGGAAACGGCCAGGGTGAACGGCTCGATCATCGTGGCCATGATTGCGCCGTCACGCTGGCGCGTCGATGGGTTCGCTGAGGCCTTCGGGTGACAACACGCGTGCGGAGGCTGAGAGTGTCTGCCTCGATCAACCGTCCTCGCCGTGTCGCCGTCGTGCTGCGTCGGCGAGAAAGGCGACGATGCGTCGAGCGTCTCTGCCGTCGGGGTCGAGGTCTGCGTTGTAGACGCCGACGCTCCATCCTCGACAGACCTCGGCTTGGAGGGCGACTCGGGTGACCGCGGTGAGGTCCGCCCAGGTCAGTCCCCGTTGCATCGCGGGATCCTGGGCGGCGCCGCACGAGCGGAACTCTGCTGCGTCGAGGACGTCGAGGTCGGTGTGCAGCCACCAGGCGGAAACGGACGCTTGGATGTGACGAATTGCATTGAGCGCAGCGCGTCCGGGATCACGGTGGACGTCCTCAGCGTTCCCGAGGCGGACGCGGCCAGCGATGCTCGCTACGCCGATCTCGGCGCGGTAACCGGCGTCGCGCTGGCCCAGCATCGCGAGCGCCTCAGGTTGAAGCGCCGGCAAGCGGCTCTGGAGCGGTTCGGGTGCGTGCTGACCGGTCAGCCCGAGCAGCAGCGCGACCTCCATGTTCGCCACCTCGCCGGTCGTCGTCTGCTCCATCGTCGTCGCATCTTCGTGCGCGTCGACGAAGAGCAATCCGGCCGAGCCCACGGTGTCCCGCAGCGCTGGCAGCGCGCCAAGTAGGACGGCGCAGTCGCCGCCGTAGAGGAGCGGGAACCGCCCATCCTGTAGTGAGGCTTGCACACGTTCGTCAACCTGCTGGATCATCTCGAGCAGTGCTCGCTCGTTGACGAAGCCGGCCGCGGGGCCTCGGCGCGGATCGGGCTCCCGTACGACGATGTCTGCAGCAAGTCGTCCCGAAGGAAGCGCTGCGGTCAGACCTGCCTCACGCAGTCGCGGCGGGGCGACGGCCTGCCCCTGCGCACGGCCGGAGCCATCGAAGCAGACGCCGATCAGATCAAGCGACTCCTTGAGCCGAGTTGCCATTCCAGATCACCACCCTTCGTCGATGCCGCTCGCTCAGAGGGCCGCGAGTAGCGCGCCCAGGACCGCTTGTGCGCGATCGCGCGAGTGACCAGACACTCTCGTATGGAGTGGTCGTAGTTCCAGAACGATCGCAGAGTCTTCGAGTTTCCCGCTCTAGCTCCACCGCTCCGCACCTGAGCGTCAGCACGCGCGCGCGGCCTTGCGTACCGGAGTGCGACGTCGCGCGCGTCGCCGATATCCCGAGGTTGACTTCCCCGTACATGCGCGTCGTCGCGTTGCGCCGCGGCGCCCGCCAGATGGACGGTCTGTTTAGCCGCCTCTGAGGGCGGCACCGATGCGCGGGTGCGCGCGGGGGCGGCAGCACTCCCGATACGGCCTACGACCACGCCTGCCCAATGATTTGGTGGGTCAGGCCGGGGAGTCGGCGGGCTGCATGGAGGCCGTGAACGCCTCGGGGCCCTGCTCCGCGGCCGCCGGATCCATCCACATCACCTGCCAGCCGTGGCCGTCGAGGTCGAAGAAGCTGCGTGAGTACATGAAGCCGTAGTCCTCGGCGTCATCCGCCTCGGTGCCGCCCGCGGCGAGCGCAGCGGCGCTGACCGCGTCGACCTCATCGCGGGATGACACGCTGAAGCAGTAAAGCGCCAGGGCGTGCGTGGTGGGATCGGCGATCGGCAGCTTCGAGAACTCCGCGAACTTCTCGCGGCTGAGCAGCATGACGAAGGCCTGTTCGCCGACCAGCATGCAGGCGGCGGTCTCGTCGGTGAACACCGG
>VAYD01000073.1 GCA_005883905.1 Actinomycetota bacterium | reverse complement strand
CAAGCAGCTGTTCGTCAAGAAATGCGGCTCCTGCCACACGCTCAACCGTGCCGGAACGAAGGGCACGACGGGGCCGAACCTCGACCAGGCGTTCCAGCGGGCGGAGAAGGACGGCTTCGGCGAAACCGCGATTCGCGGCGTCATCAAGAAGCAGATCGAGTTCCCCAACCGCAGCCCGGAGCTCGGCGGCATCATGCCCGCCAAGCTCGTCTCGGGTTCGGATGCAGACAACGTCGCCGCCTACGTCGCGTCGGTCGTCGCGCAGCGCGGCAAGGACACCGGCCTGCTGGCGAACGCCGTGCCGACGGCGTCCAACAAGGCCGCGGTTGCCAAGAACGGGGCGCTGCAGATCGACGCCGACCCGAACGGCCAGCTGCTGTTCACGGTCGCGAAGGCCCAGGCGCCCGCCGGCAAGGTCACGATCAACTTCGCCAACACGTCGGGCACGCCCCACAACATCGCGATCGCCGGCCAGGGCAAGACGCCGATCACGCCCAACGGCAAGGGCTCCTTCACCGCCACCTACGCGCCTGGCACCTACACCTTCTTCTGTGAGGTGCCCGGGCACGAGCAGGCGGGCATGAAGGGCACGCTGACCGTCAAGTAGCGCCCGGCGGCGCGCGGCGCGATAGCCTGCGCGACATGGCCGGGGAGGCGCCTACCGTGCTCGTCGTGGACGACGATCCCGCCGCGCGGCGGCTCGTTGCCATCTGGCTCGAGGAGCGCGGGTTCACGGTGCACGGCGCCCACGACGGCGAGACCGGCCTGCGCGAGGCCGCGCGCCTGAACCCCGACGTCGTCCTGCTCGACTGGCGCCTGCCGGACGAGAACGGCCCGTCGCTGTGCCGGCGCCTGAGCGACACCGTGCCGCGGCCGGCGATCGTCATGCTCACCGGCCTCGACGACCCGCGCGACCGCGACGCCGCGCGCAAGGCGGGCGCCGACGACTTCCTCACCAAGGGCCTGGACCCCGACACCCTCGCGGACCGCATCCGGGCGCTCGTCGGCGGGCCCGCGCGGTTCTCGCGTACGGCGCCGGCCGACCGGGTGACGCAGCGCTAGAGGCGGCGGTGGCGCGCAGCGCCTTCGTTCAGCGGAGTGCAGGCGCTGGATGTCGGCCCGGGATCTGCCGACCGGCTGATCTACAGCGCCCGCACCACCAGCACGACAGCGATGAGGAGCGCGGCGATCGCCGCGACGACGACCAGCACGTGGAACATCGATTCCTCGTGACGAAGGGGGTCGAGCGCCCTGTCCCACCACGGGCGCTCGGCCATCACAGGATGTAGACCGACGTGTAGACGATGACCCACATGATGTCGACGAAGTGCCAGTAGATCCCTGGCACCTCGACGCCGCGGTGCTCCTCGGGCGAGAAGTGACCTCTGAACGCGCGGATGTTGACCATCAGCAGCAACGTCAGGCCGATGAACACGTGGGCGCCGTGAAGGCCCGTGAGCCCGTAGAAGACGGTCGCCTGCGCGAAGTCCTGCGGCGCGAATCCGACGTGGACGTACTCGTTGATCTGGATGAACAGGAACGTCACGCCGAGCAGGAACGTCGTCAGCATCCCCGCCTTGAGCGCCCATCGGTTGCCGTGCTTGATGCCGGTCTGCGCCCAGTGCATCGTGATCGACGAGCTGAGCAGGATCGCGGTGTTGATGCCGGCGACTGCCTTGGGCAGCTCGTTGCCCTTGATCGGGAACCAGTGGGGCGGCGGCTGGCCGTCGTGCACGACCCGGATGAAGAAGTAGGCCGTGAAGAAGGCCCCGAAGACCATCACCTCGCTGATGATGAACAGCAGCATGCCGAGCAGCTGGGGCTCCACGCGGGAGCTCTGGTTGGCCGCCGGCGGCCCGTGGTGATCGTCGTGCGCGTGCCCGTGGGCGACGCTCGCGGCTTCCATGCTCAGGCCTCCACCGGGGCGTTCGCCTCGACGTGCTCGACCGGCGTGTTGGTCGCCCGGCGCACGCGCTCGATCAGGTCGGCGCGGAGCCAGCCGGAGCGCGTCGCGGGCAGCGTCGAGATGACGATGTCGTCGACGCGGAAGAACTGCAGCGCGTTCATCGTGGCGGTGAACGGGTCCGGGTCGCCGATCATGCCGGCGGTGACCATGCCGTCGGCGCGCATGCGGTCCAGCACCTGGCCCAGGCGGCCACGCGCGGCCTGCGCGGCCGTGCCGCCGCCGCCCTCCTGGGGGACGCACACGATGAACAGGCGCTCGCGGTCGCCCTGACCGCGCTTGCTGCGCAGGTGCGCGAGCAGCTGGTCGCCGGAGGCGGTGCGGTTGGCGACCACGAGCGTGACGTCGAACGGGAGGCCCTCGGTGTCGACGTCGGTGACGACGTGCGTCACGGGCAGGCCAGTGGCCTCCTGCACGCGCTCGATCAGGTCGCGCTTCATCCAGCCCGACGACGTCGCCGGGTAGGTCGAGATGATGATCTCGTCGGGGCGCCATTCCGCGACCGCGTCCATCGTGGCCGTGTACGGATCCGGGTCCCCGACGTCGCCGACGGCGGTCAGCCCGCGCTCGCGCAGGAACTGGCGCGCGAGGTCGATCCGCACCTGCGCGGCGTCGTAGACCGCGTCGTCGTAGATCACGAAGCCCTCGCGCGGGCGGTTGCGCGGCACGCAGACGACGACGCGGTCGTCGGGGCCGGCCTTCTGGCCGATCGTCTCCAGGAGCTTGGCGCCGCCGAGGGTCTCGTTTGCGACGACGAGGATCGTGCTCATGCGGGCTCCGTGGTGGTCGTTCTCGCGGGCTGGGGCACTTCGGCGGGGGCGGCGGGACCGAATATGCCGTGCACGGCGCCCGGCACGCCGTACTCGTACGGGCCGCCGACCACCGTCGGCACCGCGTCGAAGTTGAAGATCGGCGGCGGCGACGACACCTGCCACTCGAGCGTCAGCGCGCGCCACGGGTTCGAGCTCGCCCGCGGCCCGCCGCGCCACGAGGCGACGATGTTGTAGAGGAAGACCAGCGTGCTGAGGCCGAGGCCGAACGACGCCAGCGAGATCGCCAGGTTCCAGCCGGCGAACTGCTCGGAGTAGTCGGCGACCCGGCGCGGCATGCCCTGGACGCCGATCAGGTGCATCGGGGCGAACGTGGCGTTGAAGAAGACGAACGTCAGCCAGAAGTGGATCCGGCCGAGCGTCTCGTCGAACATCCGGCCCGTCATCTTCGGGAACCAGTAGTAGACGCCCGCGAAGATCGTCATCAGCGAGCCGCCGAACAGCACGTAATGGATGTGGGCGACGATGAAGTAGGTGTCGCTGACGTGGATGTCGAGCGGGATCATCGCGAGCATCACGCCCGAGATCCCGCCGAGCGTGAACATCGTCAGGAAGCCCAGGGCGAAGAGCATCGGCGTGTCGAGGTGCAGCACGCCGCGCCACAGCGTCGCCAGCCACGAGAAGATCTTGATGCCGGTCGGCACCGCGATGATCGCCGTCGTGACCATCATCGGGACGCGGATCCACGGCGCCATGCCGGAGACGAACATGTGGTGCGCCCAGACCGTGAAGCCCAGCACGACGATCGCCAGCAGCGAGAAGGCCATCATCCGGTAGCCGAAGATCGGCTTTCGCGCCTTGACCGCGAGGACCTCGCTGATGATCCCGAAGCCCGGCAGCATCA
>VAYD01000072.1:515-7508 GCA_005883905.1 Actinomycetota bacterium | reverse complement strand
TCGTCTGCCCCGGAGTGACGAGTCCCGCCTCGTAGGCCGCGATGACCGCCTGCACGCGGTCGCGGACGCCGAGCTTGGCCAACACGTGCGCGACGTGGGTCTTGACCGTCCCTTCGCCGACGACGAGACGCGCCGCGATCTCCGCGTTCGACAGCCCGCGCGCGAGCAGCATGAGCACTTCGCGCTCGCGCGCCGTCAGGGCCTCGAGCTCCGCGGCCCCCGCCACCTGCGGCGCCGGCGATCGCCGGACGAACTCCTCGATGACCGAGCGCGTCACGGCCGGCGCGATGAGCGCGTCGCCTCCCGCCACGACCCGAACGGCGGCGAGCAGCTCTTCGGGTGGGGCGTCCTTGAGCATGAAGCCGCTGGCGCCCGCGCGGAGGGCCTCGTAGACGTACTCGTCGAGGCCGAACGTGGTGAGAATCAGGACGCGGGCGCCGCCGCCGTCGGAGGTCAGCCGTCGCGTCGCCTCGATGCCGTCGATGCGCGGCATGCGAATGTCCATCAGGACGAGCGACGGCAGCAGGCGCCGCGCGAGGTCCAGGGCCTCGCGGCCGTCGGCGGCTTCGCCGACCACCTCGATGTCGGGGGCCGATTCGAGCAGCTTCCGAAAGCCGGCGCGGACCAGCGCCTGGTCGTCGGCGATCAGGACCCGTGGGCTCATCCGATCGGGATGTGCGCGCGGATCGCAAACCCGCCGCGCGCACCGGGGCCGGTTTGGAGCGCGCCGCCGTAGAGCGTGACGCGCTCGCGCATTCCGATCAGGCCGTGCCCGAGGCCGTCGCCGTTGACGCTGCCCGTTCCGCGGCCGTCGTCGGAGACCTCGATGTCGAGCTCGGTCGGGGTGAACCGGAGCCGCACCTGGGCGTGGGCGGGGCCGGCGTGCTTGAGCGCATTGGTCAGCCCTTCCTGGATGACGCGGTACGCACACAGGTCGACGCCGGCCGGGAGCGCGACGCGCTCTCCCTCCACCGCGACCGTCACCGGCAATCCGGCACGCTGCACCTGCTCGACGAGCGCGTCGACGTGGTCGAGCCCGGGCTGTGGCTCGAGGCTCTCGTCGTCACCGTCGCTGCGCCGCAGCATCCCGAGCAGGCGCCGTGCCTCCGCGAGCGCCTGACGGCCCGCCTGCTCGATCGAACCGAGCGTGTCGCGCGTCTCGGGCCGGCCCTCGCCGAGCGCGTGGCGCTCGGCTCCGGCCTGCACCACCATGACGCTCACGTGGTGCGCGACGAGGTCGTGCAGTTCGCGAGCGATGCGCGCGCGCTCGTCGGCGACGGCCTCGCGCGCGTGCAGCTCTCGCTCGCGCTCGAGCAGGTCGGCCCGCTGAGCGAGGGCCTCGGCCTTCAGTTCCCGCTCTCGAACCGCGCGGCGCGCGATCAGCATCGCGACGCCCGGGACCACCGTGAAGGTGACAGCGCCGGAGACGCTGCCATCCGGCCGAAGCTGCGCGACGGTGCTCGCGGCCGCGAGCATGGCGCAGCCGATCAGGAACCCGCGGGTGTCGGTCCACACCGCGATCCCGTAGATGGCGCAGAACCACGCGATCGCGATCGGGATCGATGTCGCCGAGCCGGCGACGAGTATCAGCGCGGTGAATGCCCAGAGCACGAGAACGCCTGTCGCAAGTGGCGCGCGCCTGCGGTGGGCGACGGACCCGGTGATCAGCAGCGCGAGCGGGATGACGGCGCCCTCGGGGCCCGGGATCGTGCTGCTCGCCCAGATGTCGATCAGCACCGCAACGCTGAGGCATGCCGCGACGATCCGGTCGAGGCGCTCTCCTGAAGGCAAGCGATGCACGAGCCAACGTTAGCCCTGCGAGGCGCGACTTTCCTCTGCCTTGTGGGGGATCCGTACGCGCGAAGATCAGCCGGATGGGAGACGAATCTCCCTGGAACCCGACCTACGGTGCCTCCCCATCAGCAACTCGAGGAGGACTCACATGTCGGAGGATCGTTTGTCTCGTCTCGGGCCGCTTGCCGGCCTGCTGTTCGTGGTGCTCGAGCTGGCAGGAGTTGCCGTCGGTTCGGCCGCCGGCCGCGCCGCCGTCACGCTCGGCGATTCGGACGCGAAGATCGTCAAGGCGTTCGCCGATCCGGTCGGGAGCGGGGTCTGGGTCGGCGCGTACCTGGAGCTGCTCTCGCTGCCCGCCTTCGCGGTGTTCGCGGTTTGGCTGTTCCGTTCGCGCCCGGGTCTGGTGGGGCGCGTCGGCCTGCTCGGGGCCGCCTCATACCTTGCGGTGACCACGCTCAGTCTCGTCCTCGGCGACGTGCTCGAGTACCGGGCGGGACACGGGCTCGGCGCACCGACGACCCTTGCGCTGTTCGACCTCCAGGCGGGCCTGTTCGCCGTGAGCTGGGGCATCGCCGGCGGGATCCTTGCGATCGCTCCGGTCAGCGGGTGGCTCCGCCGGACCGCGCTTGCGCTTGCGGCCGTGTCATTCGTCGGCATGGCCATGCCGAAGGCCGCGTTCGGGCAGTTCGCGGTGCCGCTGTTCTTCGTGTGGGTGCTCGCGGTCAGCATCGCGCCGATGGTGCGGCGGCGGGGACGGAGGGTCGAGGCCGCGCCGGCCATGTAGGCCGCGGTCAGGGGAGGATGTCGGCGAGGTCCTCATGGCCGCCGACGCGGGCCCATCCGAGTGCGTTGCCGCCGTGGAGCTCGTCTAGGACGAGCGGGTCGGCTCCGAGTTCGAGCAGCGCGACGACGGCGTCGCGCTGCCCTGCCTGTGCGGCGGGGTGGATCGCGGTGACGCCCTGGCCATGGCTCCGTCCGCCGAAGGTCCCGCGCCGGTTGGGGTCGGCGCCGAGCTCGACGAGGGCGCGGATCGAGGCTTCGTGGCCGTTGACCGCGGCCCAGATGAGCGGCGTGCCGCGGAAGGGGTCTGCGTCGACGCGGGCGCCGTGCTCGACGAGCCGGCGGATCGCTTCGACGCGGTCGGACTTGGCGGCCCAGACGAGCGCCTCGTCGAGGATCTCGCCGGGATCGTCCGAGGGCTGCCAGGTGGGGAATCCGCCGTGGGGGCGATAGAAGCCCCGGTGCGCGCCGGCCTGTGGCGTGCCGACCAGCTCGTCGATCAGGTCGAGGTCGCCGAGCCCTGCGGCGACGCGCAGGTTGCGCGGCTCGCGGCCGAGGAGGGCGGCGACCTCGCGGTGGCCCCAGAAGAGCGCGGCGATCAGCGGCGTTCCGCCGTCACCGCGCGCGAAGAGGTCGGTGCGCGCGCCGGCGGCGAGCATGAGCTCGGCGAGGTCGCAGTCGTTGCCGTAGCCCGCCTGGTGCAGCTTCGTCCAGCCGTAGTCGTTGCCGCGATTCGGGTCCGCGCCGCGCTCCAGCAGCAGTGAGGTGATCGCGATGTCGCCGGCCATCCCGAGCAGGTCGTTGCCGTTGGTGCCGCGTTGCTCGACGAGCTCGGGGAAACGGTCCAGCAGCGCTGCGAGCTGGTCGCGGTCGTTGTTCTCGAGCGCGCGGTAGGCCCGCACGAACGGGGTGGGCGGCTCCTCTCCGCGGTCCATCGCCTCGACATGGCGGCGAAGCTCGCGCCAGCTCGAGAAGCCGTGGCGCGCAGCGAGGTCGCGACGGGCTTCGGCGATACTGACGCCCCGGACCGAGGCGATGCCGCTGGCGCGACCCTCGTAGTAGTCCAGGTCGGTTCGGAACGGCTGCTCGAGGTTCTGCTGCGAAGTCACGATGGCCTCCTGGCGTCAGGCTACGCGCCGTTCGCCGGAGACGGAATGTCAGCCCGCGCGACGCGCGTTGAGCGACCCGCGCGCGCGGTGCACCAAGGCCTTCGACGCGCCTCGTGACACCTTCAGCGCCCGCCCGATCTGGGAGTGCGGGCGGTTCTCGAGCTCGTGCATGACCAGCGCGCGCCGCTGGCGCGTGGGGAGGTCCTCCAGGTCCGCGACCAGCGCGGCGACGGCCTCACTGCGGGCGACGATCGACGGCGGGCTGGCGCCGGGGTCCGGCAGGGCCAGGTCCTCGGCGGCGATCGACAGCGTCCGCTGCGGCCGGCGCAGCTCGTCCAGGGCGCGGTTGCGCGTGATCGCGTAGAGCCACGGGCGCAGCGCCATCTGGCGATCGGTCTCGCGCAGCGCGCCGAGCGCGCGCACGAACGCGTCCTGCACGACTTCCTCGGCGTCGTGGTGGCGACCGCCGAACATCTGGCGGGCGAACGCCAGCAGCGGCGCGTGGTAGCGGTGGTGGATCGCGTCGAAGGCGCCGGGCTCGCCGGCGCGCAGGGCGCGGACCAGGTCGTCATCCGAAGAAATGAGCAAGCTCTTCGACAAGCTGAAGGAAGCCGAGCGCGAGCGCCAGGCGAAGGCGGCCGAGGATACCACCGAGCTGCGCTCGCGCATCGAGGCCGAGCGCGCCGGCGCGCCGTTCCTCGTCCTGCGCGACGGCGAGGGCGCGCAGCGGATAGTCGCTCTGGCCGACGACCGGCCCACGCGCCTGTCGATCGGCCGCAACCCGTCCAACGACGTGAACCTGCCGTGGGACGAGGAGGTCTCCCGCCTGCATGCCGAGCTCGAGCGCATCGGCGGCGAGTGGACCATCAGCGACGACGGCCTCTCGCGCAACGGCACGTTCGTCAACGGCTCGCGGATCGGCGGGCGCGTGCGCCTTCGCGACGGCGACGTGATCCGCGCGGGCGCCACGTCAATCGCCTACCGGCGGCCCGCGGCTGCCGAGCTCTCGAGCCCGACCCACGTCGGCGTGCCGCGCGTCAGCCGCGACGACCTGCCGGCGACGCAGCGCCAGGTGCTCGTCGCGCTTGCCCGCCCGTTCAAGCACAACGAGTTCGCCGCGCCCGCCAGCAACGGCCAGATCGCCGAGGAGCTGCATCTGTCCGTCGACGCCGTCAAGGCGCACCTGCGGATGCTGTTCCAGCGCTTCGGGATCGAGGACCTGCCGCCCAATCAGAAGCGCTCACGGCTCGTGGCGGAGGCGCTGCAGACGGGGGTCGTGACGGTCAGAGACCTGTAGGCCAGCGCACGCCGGCGAGCTCGCGCTGTGCCGCGGCGCGTTGCGCGGCCGTGGGGTGGCGGCGGCCGTAGAACAGCCACAGGTCGACGTTGTAACGACCTGGGAACCGACCCATGATGCGCAACAGCGGCAGCTCGTCGCCGCGCGGGCCCGGGAACTGCATCCGGACCGCGTCGGAGAGCCGCAGCGGCGGGCGCAGCGCGCGCAGGCCGCGCACGATCCGGCATTGCCGCCACTGCACGACGGCCATGATGATCCCGTCCGGCGGCAGCGCCGCGGTCATGCGGTGGGGCGGCAGCTCGGACGGTCCGTCCGTGAACGGGACCGTGGAGGCCCACGACGTCCGCTGACCCAGACAGCTCGATTCGTGCTGCGGGCCGCTCACCCTCGTGCGAAAACCGGCGGTTGCGCGGAACCGCGCCGCGTGCAGCCGGGTGCTGAACGGCGCCGGCCGGATCCGCAGCGAATCGAGGATCGCAAGCGCTTGGGCGCGCTCGCGCGGTGGCCCGTACACGTGTGCCGTGAATGCGCGGCCGCCGTCGCGGAAGTCCACGCGCCAGGACAGGCCGAAGCACTCGTACGGTCGCGCCGGCGACAACGTCAGCCGCCGCGGCCGCGGCGGGATGCGGGCGAGCTCGGTCGGGTCGAGCGTCGACTCGTACATGAAGACGAACCCGCCGCGGGGCGGTCGCGCGCGCAGCGCGGTCGCCGGCGTGCAGTTCGGGTCCGGCCTGCTCTGGTGCAGGCGGAACGTGCCGAGCGCGAGCTGGTCGCGCCCGGGGATCGCCTGCGTCAGCGGCGGGCGGAAGCGGCGCCAGGCGATCGGATGCACGAGGTCGACGCCGGCTGCGGCGTCGCGTTCGGGGATCGCGTCATCGGGGTTGATCCGGACCGGTGGCCGCGCGGCGATCTGCATCGAGTCCAGCAGCGCCAGCGCCTGGCGCACGCGCGCGTCTGGCGCCGAGCGCCCGACGGCGACGAGCACGTGGAACCCGCGCCCGCCGTCGCGGAAGCCCGACCAGTAGGTCTCGAAGGTCGCGTCCGGGCGCGCGCACTGCCGGACGACGCTCGTGTTGCGCGGGCCCAGCGCAAAGCGCTTGTGCCGGGGCGCGAACTCGCTGTCGGAGCCGAACCGTTCCTGGACCGTGACGAGCACGTCGCGTGGGCGCATCGCGGAAAGCGCCGCCGAAGGCATCTGCGCGCAGCGCCCTGACCCCGTGGCGAGCGGCCCGGTGCCGGCGGTGAAGACCTCGCGCGGGTTCACGAGATGCGGCGTCAGCGACCGCGTGGCAGCGTGCCAGCCCGCCGGCAGGATGTAGCGGACGCCGTCAGCGCGATGGACGGTGCCGGGCGCAGCGTGCCCGCTGCCGCACCCGGCCAGCATGAGCGCCAGCAATGCTCCGGCCCGCCTCATCCACCGACAGTACGCGCGCGCGGGCGCGCGAGGTCCCATCAGGACCGTACGTGCGTGACCGAGCCGTCGGACGTCGAGGTCACCCAGACATCGCTGCCGAAGCCGGCAACGGCCTTCGGGTTCAGCGGCATCGACAGCGGCTCGCCCACGACGCGGCGCGTGCGCGCGTCGATCCGGGTCAGCGTCGAGTCCCCGTAGCCGGGCACCCAGACGTAGCCGCCGGCGACGTCGACGCCCTGCGGGAACTGCCCGACCTTGATCGTCGACGTCTGCAGGCTCGAGGGGCGGATCGCGGTGACGGTGCTGCTGTCGCGATTGGCGACCCAGACCCATCCGCCGCCGACCGCGATCGCGCGTGGGTTGCGGCCGACGGGGACGATCGACCACTGACCGGTCACGAGATCGACTCGGGTCACAGTGTCGCCCTTGTTGTTGACGACCCAGGCCGCGCCGTAGCCGACCGCGATCGACTGCGCGCCCGCCGGCATCGGGATCGTCTTGACGACGTGCAGCGGCACGTCATTGGGGCGGACACGCTCGATGCGGTCGTCGACGCCCGGGCGGATCGAGCGCAGCGACACCCAGACGCCGCTCTCGCC
>VAYD01000072.1:0-506 GCA_005883905.1 Actinomycetota bacterium | reverse complement strand
CCGTGGTGACGACCGTGGCGTGCACGGGGAGGCCCTGCGCGACGTCGACCGCCTTGGAGAGCCCGCGCCCCGGCCCGAGCGAGAGCCGCCGCAGGCTGCCGTCGATCTGGTTGAGGATCCACAGCGAGCCGAACCCGGTCGCGAGGCTCGTCGTGCCGACGCCGACGTTCACGTCGGGCTTCAGCCGCTTGCCGGTCTTGACGTCGAAGACGCGCAGGCGCGCGCTGTCGAAGCTCGCCACCCACGCCCGGCCGCCGCCGATCGCCACGGCGTTCGGACGGCCGGGCACGCGGAAGGTCTCCGTCGCCGGGACCGCCGCGCGGTCGGGCGTGGTCGGCGTGGTGAGGTTGCCCGCGGCCCCGCCCTCGCCGCCGCCGAGGATCACGACCAGCGCGACGAGCGCGGCGACCACGACGGCGAGCGCTCCGAGCAGCGGCACCCGCGAGCGCCGCCGGTCCGGCGCCAAGCGGGTGCGGGCGGGGGAGACGCGGGTCTCGTCGCCCGCG
>VAYD01000071.1 GCA_005883905.1 Actinomycetota bacterium | reverse complement strand
CTCACGCGCGAGGAGGCGACCGAGCGCATCACACGCGCGGGCGGAAGGGTCACCGGCAGCGTCTCGAAGAAGACCGACTACCTCGTCGCGGGAGACTCGCCGGGCTCGAAGCTCACGAAGGCCGAGCGATTGGGCGTGACCGTCCTCGACGAGGCCGGTCTGGTGGCGCTGCTGGGCTGACCAGCGAGCACATGAGCTCGCACGCTTCGCTGTCGGAGAGACCCTGCTCGGCAGCCAGGGACTTCCACGTGGAGTAGGCGACGGCGTGCCCCACGACCGCCGCCGTGCGCCGCCGGTGGGCGCCGCGCGGCGCGCGCCCGGTCATGAGCGCCTCGACCGCCGCGCCGAGGTAGCCGCGGAAGGCGGCGAAGCGCTCGGCCACGCTCGGGACCGCCTTCTCGTCGCGGAAGAGGTTGTCGAGCATCGCCTCGTTTCGCCGGTAGTACGCATAGAGCTCGTGCAGCGCCGCTCGTAGGCGCTCGTCGGGATCGCGGACGGCCGCCCAGGCGCGGGGGTCGGGTGGCGGGTTGGCGGCGGCCCAGCGCGCGCTGCAAGCGTCGAACAGGGCGGCCTCGTTGGGGAAGTGGCGGTACAGCGTCGAGCGCCGCACTCCCGCGCGGGCCGCGACCGCGCTCATCGAGGTCTGCGCAGGACCGATCGTCCCGTGCAGCTCCACGGCGCTCTCGGTGATCCGTCGGCGGGTCTCCTCCTGCAGTTCGGCCCGCCGCTGCATCCGGTAGCTGCGCTTTTGATCGGTCATCGCTGTCCGTTGATGTTGACACAGATGGGCGAACGCGCGTACTCTTTCGCGCGACATCACTGTCCGATCAAAGAAGGAGCAGGCATGAGCGTGACAACGGCGAAGATCCTCGGCCCAAGCGAAGGCAAGGCCGGGTTCCTCGGCAGCATCGGCGTGCGATTCATGCTGGACGGATCGGAGGCCGGCGAGCGCGTGTCGATCGTCGAGCACCCGATGTCGCCGCGCGCGCTTGCGGCACCGCTGCACCGCCACACCAACGAGGACGAGTACAGCTTCGTCATCGAGGGTCGCATGGGCGCGCTCCTCGGCGACGAACACGTCGAAGCCGGGCCCGGTGACTTCGTGTTCAAGCCCCGCAGGCACTGGCACACCTTCTGGAATGCGGGCGATGAGCCCGCCCGCATCCTCGAGATCATCTCCCCGGCAGGCTTCGAGCGGTTCTTCGCCGAACTCGTCGACCTTGGCGGGGTCACGAACGCCAGTCCCGACAGACTGGGCGCCCTCTGCGACCGCTACGCGCTCGAGATGGACCCGGACAGCGTCCCCGACCTGGTGCAGCGCTTTGGGCTGCGCTTCCCCGGAGAGTGGGTTCAGCCCTCGTAGCGGGCGAGCATCGGGACCATCTGGTCCTCGAGCTTCTTCACGCAGACCGCGCAGACGCCGTTCTCGAGGAGCGAGAAGACGATCGTGTGGCCGGCGAGGTCGAAGCAGTAGCCGCTTAGCGCCGAGACGCCGATGAGCGTGCCGGTCTTCGCGCGGCAGTGGTCACGGGCCGCGGTGCGGGTCATGCGGTGCTCGAGGGTGCCCCACTCGCCGGGCGCTGCAAGTGACGCTCGGAAGGCCTCGCCCTCGCCACGGCCGGCCATCGCGGCGAGCAGGCGCACGATCTGGTGCGGTGAGACGCGGTCCACGCGCGACAGACCGGAGCCGTCGACCATCTCGGCCTTCACGCCGAGCTGCCTGAGCGCCTCCTGTGCGGCGACGATGCCCTTGGCGGTGGAGCCGCCGGTGCCGGCGCGCGCGCCGAGCAGCTTCAGCAGCGTCTCGGCGTAGAAGTTGTCCGACGGGTGATTCGTGATCGAGACGAGCTCCGCGATGGTGGGCGACTGGTGGATCGCGAGGGTCGGGGTGTCGAGCGTCGCCGTCGGCGACACGGAGACCTTCGAGCTCACTCGGACCTTGCCGAGCTTGAGGAAGTAGCGCAGGCGCGAGGCCGCGTAGAACGCCGGGCCGCGCGAGTCGAAGCGCCCGTGCCCCCAGGTGAGCGCGCCGAGCTCGCCGCCCAGGTCGGAGTCGTAGCCGAAGCCCGAGTCGTAGGAGCCTCGGCGGTTGTCGAACAGCGACTCGTCGGCGACGATCGCGCCCGTGACGCGCCGGATCCCCGCCCGCCGCAGCTGCGCGACGAGGTCGCGCATCGCGACGTCGTCGAGCGAGGGATCGCCGGCGCCGACGACGATCAGGTCGCCAGCGAGCGTCCCGTCGGGCTGGAGCACGGCGTCCGGCGCGGGGCGGACGATGGTGTCGAGCGTGGTGTCCTGTCCGAGCCGGACGAGCGCGGTAGCCGTGGTCAGCAGCTTCTCGTTCGAGGCCGGGGCGAGGGTCTTGTCCGCGTTGCGCGAGTACAGGACGCGGCCGGTCCCGAGGTCGGCTACGTAGGCGCCCGCGTGCGAGCCCATGCGCCGCTCGCGCTTGTCCCACGATGCCTTCATCGTCGACAGCGCGATCGCGTGCGCGGCGGCGGGTAACGCGAACAGCCCTACGATGACGAGAGCAACGAGGCGCCGCATCGGGCGCCGAGGGTAGCGTTCAGTCCACATGGGAAACGTCGTCAAACTGGAGCCGGGCGGTCGGGACAGGTCTCGAAACACGCCCAAGCGCCGAAGGAAGCGGTCCAAGACCGCCCTCGTGCTCGGGGGCGGCGGCTTCACGGGCGGCGTCTACGAGATCGGTGCGCTGCGGGCGCTCGACCTCCTGAGCGTCAACCGCACCGTCAACCAATTCGACGTCTACGTCGGGACCTCGGCCGGGTCGTTCGTCGCCGCGCTGGCGGCCAACGGGATCACGCCCGAGGAGATGATGCGCGTCGTCAACCAGCAGGTGCCGACGCCGTTTCGCGACATCGACCTCGGCACGCTGCTGCGCCCGAACCTCGTCGACTGGGCGAAGAAGGGCGCGCTGCTGCCGCTGCGGGCCGCCAGGCTCGCGCGCGAGATGACGAGCCAGTTCGGCTCGATCAGCGTGATGGACCTGGCGCTCGGCCTCGCCGAGGGGCTCCCGTCCGGGCTGTACAGCGGCTCAGGCATCGAGAAGTACGTGCGCACCGTCCTCAGCGACCCGGACCGCTCCGACGACTTCCGGATGCTCGAGAACGAGCTCTACATCGCCGCGACCGACCTCGACACGTGCGAGCGGATCGTGTTCGGCGCCAAGGACTGGGACGACATCCCGATCTCGACCGCGGTGCGTGCCTCGACCGCGCTGCCGATGGTCTACAAGCCGGTCCGCGTGCGCGAGCGCGAGCTGGTCGACGGCGGCATCGTCTCCACGACGAACGTCGACATCGCCGCCCAGGCGGGCGCGAAGCTCATCATCGTCGTCAACCCGCTCGTCCCGTACGTGAACGATTTCTCGCAGCGGGTGTCGACGCCGTTCGGCTCACGCCCCAAGCACGTCAGCGACATGGGGCTGCCGCAGATCGGCTACCAGGCGTTCAAGCTGATGGCCTACCAGCGCCTGCACGAGCTCGCCAAGCACTGGGAGGAGAAGTACCCCGGCGTCGACATCGTGCTGATCGAGCCAGAGCCCAATGACGAGCTGATGTTCCAGACGTCGATCATGAACTTCACGAGCCGCGTCGAGATCGCGCGCCACGGCTTCCAGTCGGTGACGCTGAAGCTCGCCTCCGACTACGAGGACTTCCGCGCCATCTGTGAGCGCCACGGCATCGAGATCTCGGCGACGCGCGTGCGCAAGGTCATCGAGCACTTCGGCGCCGAGCAGGAGAAGACGCGCGCCTGGCGCAAGATCCTCGAGCAGACGACCGGCTCGCTGCTGCGTCAGTCCTCCTCGGCTTCGGAGGCGTAGACCACCAGCGCGCGCCGCGACAGCGCGTTGCCGGGCGCGGTCAGGCCCTGGATCCGCCGCAGGCCGAGCCCGTCGAACCCCCACCGCATCGTCAGGGCGATCGTCGCCGTGCCGAGCCCGCGTCCGCGCGCCTCCGGGCCGAGCCAGAAGCCGATCTCGGCCGTCCCGTTGGCATCGAAGCCGAATAGCATCGTCGTGCCCAGGAACGCGCCGTCCTCTCGCGCGACCGCCGCGAGGATCAGCGCCTCGCCGGCGGCGAACCTGTCCGCGACGCCGGCGAGGTACGCCTCGACCGCCTCGCGCGTGGGCGCGAGCAGGCCGCCGTAGGTGTTCTCGTGGACGACGGGGTCGCTGAACCCGGCGAGGAACGCGTCGGTGTCGCCGGGACCCAGCAGCCTCAGCGCCACCGGCCCCTCGCCGTACGCCGGATCGGGGACCCGGAGCTGCCTCAGGCCGCGGTCCCGTAGCGCTCGGCCGCGCGGGCACGGGCCTTGGCGGCCTCGGCCTCGCGGCTCTTCGGCGGCGCGCTGGTGACGAGCTCGCCGAGCAGGCGCGTCGTGATCGCCGCGACCTCCTCGACGGCGCGGTTGAACGCCTCCTCGTTGGCATGCGAGGGCTTCGTGGATCCGCTGATCTTGCGCACGTACTGCAGCGCCGAGGCCTGGATCTCCTCGGTCGTCGCGGGTGGGTCGAAGTTGTGAAGGGTCCGGATGTTGCGGCACATGCCATGAAGCGTAAGGATCGCGGCATGTCCACGTACGACTACGTCATCGTCGGGGCCGGATCCGCGGGGTGCGTGCTGGCGGCGCGTCTGAGCGAGGACCCGGACGTCAAGGTCCTTCTGCTCGAGGCCGGACCGCCGGACGTCAAGGAGAACGTCCACGTGCCGCTCGGGTACCTGAGCCTCGCCAAGACCGACGTCGACTGGGACTACTCGACCGCGCCCGAGCCGTTCTGCGGCGGGCGGCGGATCTACCTGCCGCGCGGAAAGGTGCTCGGCGGGTCGAGCTCGATCAACGCGATGGTCTACATCCGCGGCAACCGCCGCGATTACGACGGCTGGGGGATCGAGGGCTGGAGCTACGACGACCTGCTGCCGTACTTCAAGCGGTCGGAGGACAACCAGCGGCTGCACGACGAGTTCCACGGCACGGGCGGCCCGCTCACCGTGTGCGACTCGCGCTCGAACAATCCGATCTGCCTCGCGTTCGTCGAGGCAGCCGTCGAAGCCGGGCTGCCGCGCAGCGAGGACTTCAACGGCGCGGAGCAGGAGGGGGCGGCGATGTACCAGCTCACGCAGCGCGGCGGCATGCGCTGCAGCGCGGCAGTTGCCTTCCTGCATCCCGCGATGGAGCGCCCGAACCTGACCGTGATGCCCTTCATGCAGGCGCACAAGGTGCTGTTGGAGGGCACGCGGGCGGTCGGGGTGGCGGCCGAGCAGCTCGGCGAGGTCAAGCAGTTCCGCGCCGAGCGCGAGGTCATCCTGAGCGGCGGGGCGTACAACTCGCCGCAGCTGCTGATGCTGTCCGGGATCGGCCCGGCCGAGCACCTGACGATGCGCGAGATCGAGGTCCTGCTCGACCAGCCGCTGGTCGGCGAGAACCTGGTCGACCACCCGGCGGTGTCGACGGTCTTCACGACGCCCGAGCCGGTGTCGCTGCTGCAGGCGCTGGAGCCCGCGGCGCTCGAGCAGTTCCAGACCGATCAGACAGGTCCGTTCGCGTCGAACCTGGCCGAAGCGGGCGGCTTCGCGCGCGTGATGGGCGGCGAGGCGCCCGACATCCAGTTCCACGCGGTGCCCGTGCAGATCGTCGACGAGGGGACGACCGACCCGACGGAGCACGGCATGTGGGTGGCGCCGTGCCTGCTGGCGCCCGAGTCGCGCGGCAGCGTGACGCTCGCGAACAGCGACCCGAGCGCCAAGCCCGTGATCCGCCACAACTACTACGCGGCCGAGCGCGACATGCAGGTGCAGATGGAGGGGCTGCGGCTGCTGTTGGACATCATGCGGCAGCCCGCGATGCGGCCGTACTCGACGCCGTTCACGGTTCCCGCCGACGAGACCGACGACGCGCTGCGTGAGCACATCGCGCGCCACACGACGACGCTGTACCACCCGGTCGGCACGTGCGCGATGGGCGGCGTCGTCGACGCCGAGCTGCGCGTCAACGGCGTCGAGGCCCTGCGGGTCGTCGATGCCTCGGTGATGCCTATGGTGCCGCGGGGCAACACGAACGCGCCGACGATCGCGGTCGCGGAACGCGCGGCCGACCTGATCCGCGGACGCGTCGGCGAGGAGGCGGCGGAGGTGGCCGCTCCCGCATAATTGACGCCGTGTCGAACGGCTACGACGCCGACTGGGTCGTCATCGGGTCAGGGTTCGGGGGCAGCGTCGCGGCGCTGCGCCTCGCCGAGCACGGCTACAGCGTCGAGCTGCTCGAGTGCGGTCGCCGTTACGCCGACGACTAGTTCGCGTCGTCCACGTGGGACCTCAGGCGTTACTTCTGGGCCCCGAAGCTCGGCCTGAAGGGCATCTTCCGGCTGTCGACCTTCAAGGACGTCTCGGTGGTGAGCGGCTGCGGTGTCGGCGGCGGGTCGCTCGGCTACGCGAACACGCTCTACCGCGCGCGGCCGGCGTTCTTCACCGACGAGCGATGGGCGGAGCTCGACGACTGGGAGCGCGCGCTGGCGCCGCACTACGACGAGGCCGAGCGGATGCTCGGCGTCGCGAGCGTCACGACCGACGATGCCGCGGACGACCTCCTGCGCGAGTTCGGCGACCACATCGGGGCCAGCGAGACGTATGCCAAGACGCGCGTGGGCGTGTTCTTCGGCGAGCCCGGGGTGACCGTCGACGACCCGTACTTCGGCGGCGACGGGCCGCCACGGACCGGCTGCGTCTCGTGCGCCCGCTGCATGGTCGGCTGCCCGCACGGGGCGAAGAACACGCTGGTCAAGAACTACCTCTGGTTCGCCGAGCGGCTCGGGGCTCGGGTCCGGCCGGAGCGCACCGTGGTCGACATCCGGCCGATCGGCGCGGCCGACGGGTCGGAGGGCTACGAAGTCGTCTCCGAGCGCTCCGGCGCCTGGGTGCGCAAGGACCGCCAGGTGCACCGTGCGCGCGGCGTGGTCGTCAGCGCGGGAGCACTCGGCACGAACAAGCTGCTGCAGCGGTGCAGGCTCGGCGGCTCGCTGCCGCGGATCTCCGATCGCCTCGGCGAGGTCGTGCGCACGAACTCCGAGGCGATCCTCGCGGTCACGGCACCCGACGACGCGATCGACCTCACCAAGCGCGTCGCGATCAGCGGCTCGATCTACCCTGACCCGGACACGCACATCGAGACGGTCAGCTATGGCGAGGCCGGCGACAGCATGTCGCTGCTCTACACGGTGCTCGTCGGCGACGGGACCAAGGTCACGCGGCCGATCAAGTGGCTCGCAGCGCTCTGGCGCCACCCGATTCGCTCGCTGAAACTCATGTGGCCGCGGCACTGGTCGCGGCGCACGCTCATCCTGTTGGTGATGCAGACGCTCGACAACCACATCGCGCTGCGTCCGAAGCGAGGGCTGTTCGGCGGGCTGCGGCTGCAGACCGAGCAGGACCCCGAGCGCCCGAACCCGACGTTCATCCCGGTGGCCAACCAGGCGGCCGAATGGATCGCGCGGCGGATCGGCGGCGTCGCGCAGAGCTCGCTGACCGAGGCGATCGCCAACGCGCCGACGACGGCCCACATCCTCGGCGGCGCGATCATCGCCCCCGATCCGTCGACCGGCGTGGTCGACCACCGCCAGCGAGTGTTCGGCTACGAGAACCTGCTGGTCGTGGACGGGTCGGTCGTGCCGGCCAACGTCGGCGTCAACCCGTCGCTGACGATCACCGCGCTGGCCGAACGCGCGATGACGTTCGTGCCATCAGCTCCAGACGTCCTCCTTGAGGATCTCCCCGTCCCCCTCGTGGTGCGGGCCGAAGGCGAGTAGCTCGAGGCCGTCGGGGCCGGCTTCGAACGTGCGGGCGATCGGCGGCGCGACGCGGATCGCGTCGAGTCGCTCGATCTCCACGACTTCCCCGTCGAGGTTCATGCGGCCCGCGCCGCCCACGACCACGTAGACCTCCTCGGCCGCGTCGTGGCGGTGGGCGAAGCCCTGGCGGCAGTTCGGCTTGACAACGTGGTACGAGAACCCCGTCTCCTGGGCCTCGAGGTCACGTTGGGCGAAGCGGGCCTCCTGTACGTCGCCGAAGCCGAACTTCGGCGCGGAGTCCTCGACATCGCGCAGGTTCTTGATCGTGTAGCTCACCGGTCGAGGGTATCGCCGGCGACCGCGTTCTGACATGCGGCGCAACCGGACTGAAGGGTCCGTGTTGCGACCACCAAGTCCAACTCGAACGAGGAGGTAGCCCATGAAGTCCGTGCGCACCCGCAACGTGCTGCTTGCCACGGTGGTGCTGGCGGTGATGATCTCGCCGTTCGCCGTCGCGGCGTCTGGTCCGATCCTGAAGCTCAACGGCCGCAATCCGACCTCGCACAGCGAAACGCAGATCATCGGCCGCATCAACGGCACCGACAACCAGACGGGCGGCTACACGACGCGCCAGTCGAACCTGTCCGACACGGGCGGCGGCGCCTTCTACGGCTGTCGTGCAGCGGCGAAGGTCCAGAACGGGCCGGCCGTCGAGCCGTGCGTGCGCGCGAACAACCTGTCGACCGGGCTCGCATTCGAGTTCAACACGACTCACGGCGCGAGCGCGGGCTCGATCACCGTCGGCAACGGCGGTGACACGACCAAGCCCTTCACGACGAACGCCACGGGCGTCGCGACCGGCCTGAACGCCGACCGCCTCGACTCCAAGAGCGCCGACGACATCGTGCAGGCATCGGTCCAGGCGGCGAGCCGCTTCGCCGACGTCGCCGCCGACGGCAAGGTCAACGGCGGCCGCGGCGTCACGAGCGTCGCCGTGCAGGGCCCGGCGACCGACGCCACGTACCGCGTCGTCTTCGCCGACGACATCAGCAAGTGCGCGGTCACGGCGACGGAGCAGACGCTCACCGACGCCGGCGCCGTGGCAGTCCAGCGCGTCGACGCCAAGACGTTCGACGTCCAGACCCACGGCGGCAGCGGGGCGGCTCAGCGCCCGTTCAGCATCGTCGCGACCTGCTGAGAATGAGGGGTCTGACCCCTGAGTCTCACGTGAGAATGAGGGGTCAGACCCCTCATTCTCACGCCGGCGCGAGGTCGCGCTCGGCCGTGATGCCGTAGCGGGCGCCGACCTCGGCGAGCTGCGGCGTGAGGGGCCAGCGGTCCGGAAGGGGATCGCCCTCGTGGTCGGGGGCGGCTCCCTTGAGCGTCATGGAGCCGGCGTTGTCGCCGATCTCGCGGATCTCGGCGATCTCGTCGTCGGTCAAGCGCGCGTCGGGGAGCGCCGCGAGCTCCGCGCGCTGCTGCTCGATGGGCCGGCCACCGCGCTCCTGGATGAGCGTCGGGACGACCGTCTCGACGGCATCGTGGCCGAGGTTCCATGCGCAGGCGAGCTGCAGCGTCGTGAGGCCGTGGCGCTCGGCGAGCGGGCGCATGCGCGCGATCTTCTCCGCGCCGGCCTCGATCCAGCCGGCCGGCCGGAACGCGCGGTGGTCGCGTTCGCCGAGGCCGATCGGGTCGCCGTGGAACAGGCCGCCGTAGTCGACGACGCGCGTGATGACCTTGACGCCGTGCTGCGCGCATGCGGGCAGCAC
>VAYD01000070.1 GCA_005883905.1 Actinomycetota bacterium | reverse complement strand
GTGGCGAGCATCGACGGCGCGCAGCTCGCCGACGCGGTCGCGGAGCTGCAGGGGATCTCGGAGCTTGTCGGGCGGGCCGGCACGTACGCGATGCTGCGCTTCGCGACCGACACCGCGGCTCCCGCCAACGGCGCGCTGCTCCAGCGCATGCAGGAACAGGCGACGGTCGTCGAGACGCGGCTCGTGTTCTTCGAACTCGAATGGGCCGAGCTCGACGACGCTCGCGTCGAGGAGCTGCTGCAGGCCGACGGGCTCGACACCGCGCGCCACCACCTGCGCACGATCCGCCGCTACCGCCCGCATCTCCTCACGGAGCCGGAGGAGAAGCTGATGAGCGAGAAGGCGGTGACCGGGCGAGACGCCTGGACGCGGTTGTTCTCGGAGCTCACGAGCGCGGTCGAGGTCGAGGTCGACGGCGAGACCCAGGCGCTCGACGTCGCGCTGGCGAAGCTGATGTCGTCGGACCGCGAACTGCGCGAGCGCGTCCAGCAGGCGGTCACCGACGCGCTGGCGCCCACGCTGCGCACCCGCGCCTTCATCTTCAACACGCTGATGGCCGACAAGTCGACCGACGACCGGCTGCGCACCTACCCGACCTGGATCTCGAGCCGGAACCTCGCCAACGAGGCCAGCGACGAGTCGGTCCAAGCGCTCGTCGAGGCCGTCCGCGGCGCGTACGACATCCCGCAGCGCTGGTACCGGCTCAAGGCGCGCCTGCTCGGGCTCGACCGGCTGAAGGACTACGACCGGATGGCGCCGGTGGCCGGCGTCGACGAGTCGTTCGAGTGGGACGAGGCCAAGCAGATCGTGCTGGACTCCTTCGGCGACTTCTCGCCCGTGCTCGCCGACACGGCGCGACCGTTCTTCGACGAGCAGTGGATCGACGCCCCGCCGCGGCCGAGCAAGCGCGGGGGCGCGTTCTGCTCCTACGCCGTGCCGAGCGTGCACCCGTACGTGATGCTCAACTACACGTCGCGCCGGCGCGACGTGCTGACGCTGGCGCACGAGCTCGGCCACGGGCTGCACGCGGCGCTGGCGCGGCCGCGCGGGATCCTCGAGCACCACACGCCGCTGACGCTGAGCGAGACCGCGTCGGTGTTCGGCGAGACGCTCGTGTTCCGGCGCCTACTGGACCAGGCCTCGACCCCCGAGTCTCGCCTGACGCTGCTGGCCGAGCACGTCGAGGGCTCGATCGCCACGGTCTTCCGCCAGGTCGCCATGAACCGCTTCGAGGAGCTCGCGCACACCGCGCGGCGCACCGAGGGCGAGCTCAGCCTCGACCGCCTCGGCGACCTGTGGGCGGAGTCGCAGGAGGAGCTGCTCGCCGACAGCGTCGAGGTGACCGACAACTACCGCTCGTGGTGGTCCTACGTGCCGCACTTCATCGGGACGCCGGGATACGTCTACGCGTATGCGTACGGCCAGCTGCTCGCGCTGTCGGTCTACGGGCGCTACCTCGAGGAGGGCGAGTCGTTCGTCCCGCGCTACATCGAGCTGCTCAGCGCGGGCGGGAGCCGCAGCCCCGAGGAGCTCGCGGCGATCGCGGGCCTCGACCTCACGGACCCCGGGTTCTGGAACCGGGGGCTCGAGCTGGTGCGCGGCCAGCTCGAGGCGGCCGAAGAGGCCGCAGCCGCCGTGAACGGCTGATCGCGCCTGCCACACTGAAGGTGTGGTCACGCTCGACGAACAGCAGTGGCTTCCGCCGAAGGCGCCTGAGCCTCCAGTGGACCCCGTCCCCGAGCCGCGCAAGCGCAGCGTCGGCGGCGGGATCATGGCGGCTTTGCTGGCGATCCTCGCCAAGGGCAAGGCGATCCTCCTGCTGCTGCCGAAGCTCAAGCTGCTGACGACGAGCGGCTCGATGCTCGTGTCGATCGCGGCCTACAGCCTGATCTGGGGCTGGAAGTTCGCCGTCGGCTTCGTGATCCTGCTGTTCGTCCACGAGATGGGGCACGTGATCCAGCTGCGGCGCGAGGGCATCCCGGCCAGCGCCCCGGTGTTCATCCCGTTCCTGGGCGCCGTCGTGTGGGGCCGGCTCCTCGAGGGCAACGCGCTCGCGGAGGCCCGTGTCGGCCTTGCCGGCCCGGTGCTCGGCAGCATCGGCGCGGCGGCGTGCTGGGCGATCGGCGCCGGCCTCGACAGCGACTTCTGGCGCGCGCTGGCGTTCGTCGGGTTCTTCCTGAACCTCTTCAACCTGGCGCCGGTCACGCCGCTGGACGGCGGCCGCGCGGCGGCAGCGCTGTCGCCGTGGATGTGGTTCGCCGGGCTCTTCCTCGTCGCGCTGCTGGCCTTCCTGTGGCCGAGCCCGATCATCATCCTGATCCTGCTCCTGGGCGCGATGGACGTGTACCGCCGCTGGAAGACGCGCCACCAGATGGGCGAGTACTACAAGGTCTCGCCGCGCCACCGCATGATCGTCGCCGTCGTCTACCTCGGCCTGATCGTCGCGCTGTCGGTCGGCATGGACCTCACGCACCTCGCGCGCGATCTGAACGACGTGTAGGGCCCCTACTCCCGCTCGGTCAGCGCCCGCTGCATGTCGCGCCGCGTCTCGCGCTCCTTGATCGCCTGGCGCTTGTCGTAGCGGTCCTTGCCGCGGGCGACCGCGATCTCGACCTTCGCGCGCGGGCCGCTGAAGTACACGCGCGTCGGGACGAGGGTAAGGCCGCGCTCGGAGACGCGGCCGGCGAGGCGCTCGAGCTCGCGGCGGTGGGCCAGCAGCTTGCGCGGCCGCTCCGGATCGTGGTTGTCGCCCGCCGCGGGCGCGTACGGCGCGATGTGGACGTTGTACAGCCACAGCTCGCCGTCGCGCAGGGACGCGTAACCGTCCTTCAGCTGCACCCCGCCATCGCGCAGCGACTTGACCTCGGTGCCCTGCAGCACGATGCCGCACTCGAGCTTGTCAAGGAACTCGTAGCGAAACGAGGCCTGCCGGTTGGAGGCGACGTCGCCGGGTGCTGCCTTGCGCTTTGACCCCTTGGCCACACGGCCACTCTAGAAGGCGCGCTTAAAAAGCTGCGGGGCGCCGACTTCGGCGCCCCGCGAGGCTTTGCCTGAGGTTGAACCGGATGGGGATCAGGCGGCCCTCCCCGGCCTCTCAGTGCGGATGTCGATGACGGCTGTCCCCCGCATCGCAGGTGCAGTATCGACGACAAGGCCCCAGAACTAACTAGAACGAACGTCCAGAGGGTTACTTCGCCACAGTGATCGTCATCTTCATGTCGTCGTGCAGCGAGCAGTAGATGGCGTATTTGCCCGGCTTCGTCAGCGTGCGCTTGAACGAGTAGCCGGTCGCCACGAGCTCGGAGTGGAACGGCTTGACGCCCTTCGGCCGCTTGCCGAGGTTCACGTCGTGCGTGTCGCCCACATCGCTCGGCCACACCCACTTCACGGTGGTGCCCGCCTTCACCTTCAAGTTGAGCGGGTTGTAGTAGTTGTCGTGGATCGAGACCTTCTTG
>VAYD01000069.1 GCA_005883905.1 Actinomycetota bacterium | reverse complement strand
CGTCCCGTGCGGATCGCCCTCGATCTCGAGCAGGCGCGGCGGGTCGAGCTCCGTGATCGTCGCGTCCATCGTGACGTCGCCGTTGAGCCAGGCGATCCGCATCGGGCCGCCGGCCCGCAGCTCGACGTTCACCCTCCCCCACCACGCCTCGAGCTCGTGCGGATCCGTGATCGCGCCCCAGACGCGCTCGACCGAGTGGCTGAGCCGGCGCTCGAAGCGCAGCGTGGCCTGGTCGCCATGGAATTCGGCGGTGCCTTCGCGGTTCATCGTTGCTCCTTTGCGTCGAGGTGGCGTTCGAGCGCGTCGAGCCGGCCCGACCACAGCCTGCGATAGGGCTCGACCCAGGCGAGAACCTCGGCGAGCGCCTCGGGGCGCAGTTCGTAGATCCGCCGCTGCGCATCCTTGCGCGCGTGCACCACGCCGGCCTCGCGCAGCACGCGCAGGTGCTTGGAGACGCTCGGCTGGCTGATGTTCAGCGCCGCGACCAGGTCGCCGACCGTGCGCGGGCGGTCGCGCAGCTGGTCGAGGATGCGGCGGCGGGTGGGCTCGGCGAGCACGTCGAACATTCCTGCGGCAGCATATACCTCAACAGGAATATTTGCCTTGCCGCGACGCGCGGCGGTACACCTCGTAGACCGGATAGGTGCGGGTGAGCCGGTCGTCGGCGACGCCGACCGGGAAGTCGGGGGCGTCGCGGAACTCGTACTGGAAGACGTTCTGGACCTGCGGATCGCGCGACCAGCGCGCGAGCGCTGCGGCTTGGGCGTGACAGCCCTCCTCGAGCTGCGCCGGATCGGACGAGCGCGTTCGCCCGGGATGGTCGGCCCCCACGCCGGTCTCCGTCACCCAGACCGGCTTGCCCTTGGTGCACGCCCGCGCGTCAAGCGCGCGCTCGAGCTGGCCGACCGGTCCGGCGAGGTCCGGCTTGCTCGGGAGGTTCGTGTACATGTGCTGGCTCCAGATCGCGCCGGAGCAGGCGACGTCGTCCGGCAGCGCCTTGACGAATTCCTCGACGCTGCCGGCGAGCGGGCTCGGCGCGACCTTGCCGGCGAGCTCGCCGAGCACCAGCCGCGTCTTGGTGCCCTTGAGCTCGTCGCGCGCCGCGCCGGCGAGCTTCGCGTACACCGCGGGGCTCAGCAGCGGCGCGTGCGCGTCGCACGTCGCCCGCTGCGGGCTGATGAACGACGAGTGGTTCGGCTCGTTCCAGGGGCTGAGCGCGCCCACCTTCGCGCCGTCGCGCCTGGCCTCGGCGAGCAGGCTGCGGATCATGTTGCGGTAGCCGGGCAGCGCCTCGGTGTCGACCGGCCGGGCGCGTGGCTCGGTGCCCTTGGGCTCGCAGCCGTGCGCGCCGACCGCGGCCCACGTGGGCGTGTAGGTCAGCACGACGAACAGGTTCCATTGGCCCGGGTGCGCGTGCTGCTGCGAGGCGACGGCGCGCAGCAGCGAGCGGACGCCGCTGAACGGCGCGCACGGCGGGATGCCGCGCACGCAGCCGTCCTCCGGGTGGTCGAAGACCGGCGCGGTCGTCGGCGTGGGCATCGCCCCGTCCCAGGTCACGACGAGGCGGAACCAGCGCGGGCGCAGCGCCTCGACCTTGTCGCGCCACGGCGCGAAGGCGGGCGAGACGTCGCCGTGCTCCAGGAGGTTCGCGTTGAACTCGGTCAGCCCGATGCCGAGGCGCGGAGCCGCCGGCGCCTTCGGCGTCGGCGGGGTCGGCAGGGCCGGCGTCGGGACGCTGGCAGCCGTGACCGACGACGACTCGCTCGAGCCGCCGCAGCCGGCCGCCAGCAGGACGCTCGCCGAAGCGAGCGCTAGACCGCGGAGACCTCTTCCTCGTCGGCTACGCGGAAGGAGGAGCCGCAGCCGCACGCAGCGACGACGTTCGGGTTGTTCACCTGGAAGCCGGCGCCCTGGAGGCTTTCGATGTAGTCGATCTCGGAGCCGTCGACGTACGGCAGGCTCTGCGAGTCGACCAGGATCTTGAGGCCCGACGACTCGAAGATGATGTCGTCGTCGCGCTGCTCGTCGAACGCGAGCTGGTACTGGAAGCCGCTGCAGCCGCCGCCGCGGACGCCGACCCGCAGGCCCGCGGACGACGTGTCGGCTTCCTGCCCGGCGAGGAACTCGTGGACCTTCTCGGCACCCTTGGTCGTGAACGCGATGCCCTTGGCGGTGTAGGTGACTTCAGTCATTGCTTTACCAAATATAGCGATCCCCTACCCTGTGTTTGCAATGCCCTCTCCAGACGACATCAAAGCGCGAATCGAGGCCGCCCTGCCGGGCGCCCGCGCCGAGGTGGAGGACTGGACGGGCGGCGGCGACCATTTCCGCGCGACCGTTGTCGCCGAGCAGTTCGAGGGCCTCAACCGCATCGACCAGCACCGGCTCGTCTACGACGTGTTCGGCGCCGAGATCGGCGGCCCCATCCATGCGTTGTCCCTCAAGACCCAGGTGCCATGAGCGAGCAGAGCAACCCCATCCGCAGCGCGATCGCCGAGGCGATCGCCGACAACCCGACGATCCTCTTCATGAAGGGCACCCCGGAGCAGCCGGCCTGCGGCTTCTCCGCTCGTACCGTCGCCGCGCTCCAGGCGCTCGGCGCGCCGTTCGCGGCGGTCGACATCCTGCCCGACCCCCGTATCCGCCAGGAGCTGAGCGAGATCTCCAACTGGCCGACGATCCCGCAGCTCTTCGTCAAGGGCGAGCTCGTCGGCGGCTGCGACATCATCACCGAGATGTACGAGAGCGGCGAGCTGGCCGAGGTCCTCGGCGTCGAGGAAGCGACAAAAGCGTCAGACCCGAATGTCGCACCCGAGGGCCAGCCGGTCCAAGCCGCGCCGCTGGGGATCGAGAACCGGCTGCGTTAGCCGCGAACGAGCACGGCGAAGTGCAGCGTCCCGCTGACCCGGAGGTTGGGGTCGCGGAAGACGCGCGCGCGTGACTCGAGGCCGCCGGCGCCGCGGAAGTCGGCGGTCACGCCGTCGTAGCGGTGGATCTTGGCGATCGC
Source organism: Actinomycetota bacterium (assembly GCA_005883905.1). GTDB lineage: Bacteria > Actinomycetota > Thermoleophilia > Solirubrobacterales > Solirubrobacteraceae > AC-49. The sequence continues at coordinate 1,246 of VAYD01000069.1, read as the reverse complement.
GTGCGCGAGCGCCTTGATCGAGCGCGGGCCGCCGGTGTCGCCCGCGGGCGCGGAGTCGTCGAAGCCCAGGACGATCGAGAGCTCGTTGTCGGAGGGCGCGCCGGACGAGTCGGCGCTTGTGCCATGGAGCCGGAGCTCGTGGAACCCGCGGTGCATGCCGCGCGACACGTGGATGCGCATCGTCTTCGTGAGCTGCTCGCCGCCGACGCGGCGCAGCAGCGCGGTGAACCGATACGTCCGCCCGCGGCGCACGAGGTGCGGGCCCCGGAGGCCGACGAGGTATGCCTCCGCCAGCCCGCGCCGGGCGCGCAGGTCGATCGCCATGGACTTCACGTGCAGCGGGCCGAACTGGTAGCCGTCGAGGACGCCAGTCGCCTCGCTGACGTCCGACACCGACGGCAGCCCGACGACGCCGGCCTCGCCGGGCGTCCCGCCGACGTAGGTGTTGCAGAAGCCCAACGGCTTCGCACGCTCGGCGATCGTGATGTGCATGCACAGGCTTCCGCTCTGGCGCGCCGGCGAGCCGTGCAGGACCTCGTAGGTCGCCTGCCCCGCCGCGATCGCGGCCAGCCCACTGACGGCCGACGAGCCGGACGGGTTGCCGACCGGGGTCTCGTCGGCGACCTGCGAGCGCAGGACGACGCGGTTGCCGGTGTCCTGATCCTCCGCGAAGACCGTCAGCGGGAAGGAGTCCGGCAGCGTGCCGACCTGGCCGGTCACGGCGTCGATGCCGTCACCGAGGAGCGTGCCGATGTCCTGCGTCGGCGCGGCGAGCTTGTACGTCGACACGTCGCTCACGCCAAGCGGGTTGTTGACCACGTCGTAGACGTAGGCGCCCTGCAGGAAGAGGTCACGGCGCCCGACGGAGTCCAGCGGATGACCGAAGCCCCACATCCGGTCGCCGTCCACGTACGTGACCGTGCCGATGGCGCCACTGCTGAGATCGCCACTCGAGTAGCCGACCGAGAACGCCGAGCCTGGGACGAGCGCGGGCGCCGGGCCGGCCTGGCGCGGCGCTGAGGGCCCGGCGAACACGGTCCGCCCGGCGTGGGCCGCGACGCGGCGGATCACCGAGGCGACTGGCGTGCTCACGCCGCTTATCGTCAGCGGGAGCGAGAGCCGCTTCGCCTGGCGCAGCATCCGCGGATCGCGGCGTGCCGAGGACGGCGGCATGAACGGCTCGGCGAGCATCTGCTCGATCGGCGTCGCGAGCGCGACCTTGTTGCCGTACTCGCCGATGCCCTCG
>VAYD01000013.1:8685-9183 GCA_005883905.1 Actinomycetota bacterium | reverse complement strand
GGAGGTTGCGTTTCTGGCGTTTGGAAGCAGACGATGGTTTGTTGACAACCGCCTTGCGCAAGCACCCGCGCGGAAGGTCCAGCGAGATGAGCCAGTGGGACTCGATCTCGACGAGCGTCGGGCCGTCATCGTTGACGTAGCAGTTGACGCTGAAGCAGTACCGGTCGCGCGTGACCCCGTAGCACTCGCCCAAGAAACCCAGCGTCCTAAGCTCTTGGTGCCCCCGTAGCTCAGTGGTAGAGCAGCGGACTTTTAATCCGTGGCGCGCCGGTTCGACCCCGGCCGGGGGCACTTGCGCCGGCGAATAGCAGCCGTGCTGATGGTGGCTGCCGCAGCAGCCGCGTTCGTGGCCCACAACGTCCTCGCGGTGGACACGCGGGGCGCCGAGCTGCGCCACATCACGATCAAGAGCCGCTTCGCGCACGCGTCGCTGCGGGTGACGCTCGTGCAGCCGGCCGGTGCGACCGAGGGGCGCCCGCTGCTGGTGTTCCTGCACGG
>VAYD01000013.1:0-8643 GCA_005883905.1 Actinomycetota bacterium | reverse complement strand
GCGACAGGGCGCCGGCGGTCGTGTTCCCCAACGGCGGCAACCACGGCTACTGGCACGACCGGCGCGGCGCGCAGTGGGCGCGCTACGTGCTCGACGAAGTGATCCCGAGGGCGATCAGTGAGCTGCACGCCGATCCCAAGCGCGTCGCGATCGGCGGGGTCAGCATGGGCGGGTTCGGCGCGCTGGACATAGCGCGCCTGCACCCGCACCGCTTCTGCGCCGTCGGCGCGCACTCGCCGGCGCTCTGGCAGACGGCGGGCGAGACCGCGCCCGGCGCGTTCGACGACGCGCAGGACTTCGCACGCCACGACGTGATCGGCGCGGCCCGCCGCCATCCGAGCCTCTTCAAGGGCACGCCCGTCTGGCTCGACGCGGGCGGCGCCGACCCGTTCCAGCCGGGCGACCGCGCCATCGACCGCGCGCTGCGCAGCGTGCGCCTGCGCACGTACCCCGGCGCCCACGAGGGCGCCTACTGGCGCGCCCACTACGGCGCGTACCTGCGCTTCTACGCCGCGGAGCTGGCGTCCTGCTGACCGCCCGCCTCAGATCGACTGCAGCAGCCCGCCGTCGACGGCGAGCGTCTCCCCGGTGATGTACCCGGCGCGATCCGACGCCAGGAACGCGGCGGCCGCCGCCATCTCCTCGGGCGTGCCGAGGCGCCCCGCAGGCACCTGGGTCTTGGCCGCCTCCTCGGCGCCCTCGAGCGAGCCGTAGTTGTCGCGCAGGCGGTCGGTCGCGATCCGCCCGGTCAGCAGGCTGTTGAACGTCACGCCGTCTGCCGCGTACTGGCGCGCGAACGTCTTGAACCCGGCGATGGTCGCCGAACGGTGCGTGTTGGAGAGCACGAGCGGCGCGATCGGCTCGCGCACCGACGACGACGCGACGTTCAGCACGCGGCCCCATCCGCGCTCGCGCATGCGCGGCAGCACGCGTTCGATCAGCGCGATCGGCGCCAGGACGAGCGAGCGGTACGCGGTCTCCCACTGCTCGCGCGTGAACGAGAGCGGCTCGCCCGGCGGGGGGCCGCCGGTGTTGCAGACCAGGATCTCGACGGGCCCGAGCCCGGCCTCGACCGCGTCGACCAGCGGTCCGGCGCCGTCGACGTCGCTCGTGTCCCACGCGAAGCGCTCGGTGCTGCGCGAGCTGCGGGCCACGCGTGCGCCCTCCGCCTCGAGCTCGGCTGCGATCGCAGCGCCGATCCCCTTCGACGCGCCCGTGACGAGCGCGACCCTGCCGGTCAGCCCGAGATCCACGCTCGGGCAGATTACGCTTCGCCCGGTGCATGCGGAGATCACGGCGCTCGTGGTCGCCTCCGAGCAACTCGAGCTCACGGTCGACGCCGCGGGACAAGAGCTGGTCGCGCGCCGGCGCGACGGGAGCGAGGAGGTGCGCGTGCCCGTCGCGGACGGGCGCGCGGAGCTGCCGTTCGCGCGCATGGACCGAGACGGCGTGTGGGATCTGTGGCTCGACGGCGATCGGCGTGTCGGACGGCACGGCGACGGGATCCCGGACAAGCGCCGGACCGTCGCGCTGCCCCGCCGCGGCCGCGCGCAGCCGTTCTACACCGTCGACGACGACCTCTCGGTCCGCGTCGGCGCGCCCGCGCAACCCAAGCCGGCGCCGAAGCGGCCCACGCCGACCTTCGTCCGCCGGCGCATCGTGCGCCCGCTCGCCATCGCGGCGCACCGGCTCTGCGCCCGCGTCGTCCAGGCGCTCGTCCGCCCGGGCAAGCCCGACGGGTTCGAGGGCGTGCGCATCCTGCTCATGCACGCATACGGGATGGGCGGGACGATCCGGACCTGCCTGACGCTCGCCGAGCACCTGGCCGGGCACGGCCAGGTCGAGGTGGTCAGCTTCGTGCGCACGCGCGACGAGCCGTTCTTCCCGTTCCCCGAGGGCGTGGAGGTGACGACGCTCGACGACCGCCGCGGCGGCGCGCGCCGCGGCCTGCTCGCGCGGCTCCCGAGCGTGCTCGTGCACCCCGACGACCACACCTACGCGAAGCTCAGCCTGCTCACCGACATCCGGCTGCTGCGGCGCCTGCGCTCGATGCGCTCCGGCGTGCTCGTCACGACGCGCCCGGGCTTCAACGTGCTCGCCGCACGCCACGCCCCGCCGGAGCTGACCGTCGTCGGGCAGGAGCACATGAACATCGCCTCGCACCTGCCCGGTCTGACGCGCGACATCGGGCGGACCTACGCCAAGCTCGACGCGCTCGCGGTACTGACCGAGGCCGACCGCGCCGACTACGCGCGGATGCTCGGCGCGGCGCGCACGCGCGTCGAGCAGATCCCCAACGCGGTGCCGGCGCTCGGCGGCGGGCTCGCGTCGCCCGACAACAAGGTGGTCGTCGCGGCGGGCCGGCTCACGCCGCAGAAGGGCTTCGACCTCCTGATCCCCGCGTTCGCGGACGTCGTGCGCGAGCACCCGGACTGGCAGCTGCGCATCCACGGCGCCGGCCCGCAGCGCCCGGAGCTGCGCCGCCTGATCGCAGACCGCGACCTCTACTCCAGCGTCTTCCTGATGGGCCCGACCGCACAGCTCGGCGAGGCGCTCGCGCACGGCTCGATCTTCGTCCTGAGCTCGCGCTTCGAGGGCTTCGGGATGGTGATCGTCGAGGCGATGAGCAAGGGCCTTGCCGTCGTGAGCTTCGACTGCCCGCGCGGGCCATCGGAGATCATCAGCGACGGGGTCGACGGGGTGCTCGTGCCGGAGCTCGACATCGCGGCGCTCGGGGCCGCGGTCAGCGAGCTGGCGGGCGACCGCGAGCGCCGCGCGCGGCTCGGCGCGGCGGCGATCGAGACGGCGAAGCGCTACGACCGCGAGGCGATCGGCGAGCGCTGGGACGCCCTGCTCGCGAGTCTCTAGGGTCAGGCCGCTTTGTCCGCCACCAGCACAGACGAGGAGCGCTCGCGGCTCGACGCCGCGGTCAAGCCGGTCGACGGCTTCTTCACCACGTTCTTCGTCAGTCCGTACTCGCGGTACATCGCGCGCTGGGCGGCGCGCCGCGGCTACACGCCCAACCAGGTCACGGTGGCGTCGTTCGGCCTCGGGCTGGTGTCGGCCGCGTCCTTCGCCAGCGGCGAGCGGTGGGGCCTGATCGCGGGCGCGATCGTGCTGCAGGTCGCGTTCGTGGCGGACTGCGTCGATGGCCAACTCGCCCGCTACTCGCGACAGTTCTCGGCGTTCGGCGGCTGGCTGGACTCGACGTTCGACCGCGCCAAGGAGTGGCTGGTGTTCGCCGGCCTGGCGATCGGCGCCGACCGCGCGGGCGAGGCGGTCTGGGTCCTCGCCGGCGCGGCGCTCACGCTGCAGACGTTGCGCCACTTCATGGACTTCGGCTGGCAGGAGGTGCGCGGGCAGGCGGCAGCCGAGCTCGGGCGCTGGGACGCCAACGTCGGCGCCGCCGAGTGGGTCAAGCGCATCGTCGCCTTCCCGATCGGCGAGCGCTTCGCGCTGATCTCGATCACCGCCGCGATCTGGTCGCCGCGCACGACCTTCACCGCGCTGCTGATCTGGGGCGCCGTGGCGGGCGTCTACGGCCTGGCCGGGCGCGTGCTGCGGTCGCAGCGGGTCGCGCCGGGCAGCGGCGGCGTGCTCGCGACGCTGCGTGACGACGGCCCGATCGCCCGCGCGCTGGCGCCGCTCGGCGCGGGGCTCGAGCCGCTCGCACTGTGCGCCGCTGCGGTCGCCCCGCTGATCGTTGCAATGGCGGCCAAGGGCGACGGGGCATCCGACGCGCTGGTGCTCGGCGTGATCGGCTGGTTGCTGATCGTCGCCGGCGTCACCGGTGGGCGAACCGGGGCGAGCCGCCTGCGCTGGATCGTTCCGGTGCTCGTGCGCCTCGGTGAATACGCCTTCGCCCTGGTCGCAGCGCTTGCGCTGCGCCAGTACGACATCGTGTACGGGCTGCGCTTCCGTGGCGCGCCGGTCTCGGAACGACTGGGCGTCGTCATGGGAGGGTGGGACGGCAGGCTCGTCATCGCGAGCCTGCTGCTCGTGTCAGGTGCGCTCCCGGCCGGGTTCTACGTGCTGGCGGCGCTCATCGCGGTCGTGTTCAGTGCCGCCGCGATCAGGGACTGGTCGACGACGAAGGAGAATGTGAACGCATGATCGGGATGGTGCTCGCGGCGGGCGCCGGGAAGCGGCTCGGGTCGCTGACCGAGGACCTGCCCAAGACCCTGCTGGAGGTGGACGGCGGGCGCACGATCCTGGACGTCGCGCTGGGCAACTTCGCCGCGGTCGGGCTCGAGGAGGCCGTGGTCGTCACGGGCTTCGCCGCCGAGCGGATCGACGAGCGGCTCGACGCCCTCTCGGACCGCTACGGCCTGACGCTGCGCACGGTCTTCAACCCCAAGGCGCTGGAGTGGAACAACGCGTACTCGCTGTGGTGCGCGCGCGGCGAGTTCGCCCGCGGCGTGCTGCTCGCCAATGGCGACACCGTGCATCCGTCCTCCGTGGAGGAGAGCCTGCTGGCGGGCCGCAACGGCGACGATCTCGTGATCGCGCTGGATGAGGCCAAGACCCTGGGCGAGGAGGAGATGAAGGTCCACCTGACCGACGAGGGGCTGCTCGACGCGATCAACAAGTCGCTCGATCCCGCTACGGCGGCGGGCCAGTACATCGGCGTGACGCTGATCGAGCCGCACTCCGCCGGCCTGCTCGCCGAGGCGCTGCAGGCGACGTTCGAACGCGACCCGCAGCTCTACTACGAGGACGGCTTCCAGGAGTTCGCCGACCGCGGCGGCAAGGTCCGCGGCGCGGCGATCGGCGAGGTTCCATGGGTCGAGGTCGACGACGACGACGACCTGGCGCGCGCGCGGGAGGTCGCTTGCCACTGCTAGCCCGCATGGTCGGGACGCCGCTGGCGATCGACATCGGCGCCGGCGCTGTCGCGCGCCTCGCGCCGCTGCTCGCGGACCGGCGGATCTCCAGCGGCGGCCATGTGGCGATCGTCGTCGGCCCCGGGCTCGGCGAGGAGATCGGCGACATCCTGCGCCCGCAGCTTCCGGACGCCGAGATCCTGACGGTCGAGGGCGGCAGCGTCGAGGCCGCCACTGAGCTCGCGGACCGGCTGCGCGGCGGCTTCTACGACGCGCTCGTGGGCATCGGCGGCGGGCGCACGCTCGATGTTGCGAAGCTTGCGGCGAGCCGCACGGCGCTGCCGATGGTGTCGGTCGCGACGAACCTCGCCCATGACGGGCTCGCCTCGCCCGTGTCGTCGCTCGAGCACGGCGGGCAGAAGGGCTCGTTCGGCGTCCAGCTCCCGATCGCGGTGTTCGTCGACCTCGACTTCGTGCGTCGCAGTGAGCCGGGAATGCGCCGCTCCGGCATCGGCGACGCCATCTCGAACCTGTCGGCGATCGCCGACTGGCAGCTCGCCGAGCGCGAGCGCGGGGAGGAGCTCGACGGCGTGGCAGTGACGTTCGCGCGCACGGCGGCGATGGCGATCCTGCACCGCGAGGACGGGATCGACGACGACGAGTTCCTGATCGCGCTGGCCGAGGCGCTTGTGCTGTCGGGCATGGCGATGGCCACGGCCGGGTCGAGCCGGCCCTGCAGCGGCGGCGAGCACGAGATCCTGCACGCGATCGACCACCTCTTCCCGGGCACGGCGCATCACGGCGAGCTCGCCGGCGCGGCGACGCTCTTCATGGCGTTCCTGCGCGAGAACGGGTCGGTCGCCGCGGTCGAGGCGTGCCTGCGCCGCCATGCGCTCCCGCGGCTGCCGGCCGACCTCGGGCTCAGCGCCGAGCAGTTCGCCGAGGCCGTGGCGTACGCGCCGCGCACGCGCCCCGACCGCTACACCCTGCTCGAGCACCTCGCCCTCGACGACGCCGGCGTGCGCGAGCATGTCGGCCGCTATGTCGACGCCCTCGATCGCTGAGCTGCGCGCGGCGACGCAGCCGCCGTCGATCTTCGAGCGCAACAGCGGCGAGCACTGGGAGGGCCGCATCTTCATGCGGCGCTGGTCGCCGTACCTGACGCGGCTGCTGATCCGGACGCGGATCACGCCGAACGGCGTGACGTGGCTGATGATCTTCGCCGGCGTGCTCGCCGCAGGGGCGCTGACGCTGCCGGGCGTTGGGTGGGCGGTCGTCGCGTTCCTGCTGATCCAGTTGCAGCTGCTGCTCGACTGCTCCGACGGCGAGGTCGCGCGCTGGCGCGGCGTCTCGTCGCCGGCCGGGATCTACCTCGACCGCGTCGGGCACTACCTGACCGAGTCGTTGCTGCCGATCGCGCTCGGGATCCGCGCCGACGGCGGCTGGCATCACCTCGGCGGCTGGACGACCCTCGGGCTCGTCATCAGCGTGCTCGTGCTGTGGATCAAGTCCGAGACCGTGCTCGTGCACGTCGCCCGGGCCGAGGCGGGACTGCCGCCGGCGAAGGACACGGCCACGGTTGCCGCGCCGCGCGGCGGCGGCCTGGCCGCGATGCGCCGCGCCGCCGGTCGGCTGCCGTTCTACCGCGCGTTCGTGGCGATCGAGTTGACCGGCCTGGCGCTCATCGCCGCGATCGTCGGCGGGACGAAGGCGCTCGTGATCGTCCTCATCCCGGTCGCCGCGATCACGGTGGTCGGGCACCTGCTCGCGATCCTCACGTCCAGCCGTCTCAAATGACGTTCGGCTGCGTCGTCCTCACGACCGGCAGCCGTCCCGACGTGCTCGCGCTCGCACTCGACTCGCTGCGCTCGCAGCGCGGCGTCGAGCTCGACGTGGTGGTCGTGTTCAACGGCGCGGAGCCGCTGGCGCTGCCGCCGAGGACGCGCGCGCTCGGGCTCGCCGAGGACCTCGGCATCCCCGCCGCGCGCAATGCCGGCGCCGATCAGGCGAGCGGCGAGCTCCTGTTCTTCCTCGACGACGACGCGAGCCTTGGCGGCGACGACGCCCTGGCGAGGGTCGCGGCACGGTTCGACGCAGACCCGTCGCTCGGCGCGCTGCAGCTCGGCGTGGCGCCACGCGGCGGCGGCGCGTACTCGCGCGACTGGGTGCCGCGCCTGCGCGTCGGCGATCGCACGCGGCCGAGCGACGTGGCAGTGCTGTGGGAGGGGGCGGTCGCGGTGCGCCGGTCCGTCTTCGACCTGGTTGGCGGCTGGCCCGGCGAGTTCCGGTTCGTGCACGAGGGCGTCGATCTCGCCTGGCGGATCCTCGACGCCGGCTTTCGCGTCCACTACGCCGGCGACATCGGCGCGCTGCACCCGCCGCCGGCGCCCGTCGCGGCCGGCGAGCGGCACGCATACTCGTCCTACTACGGGGCCCGCAACCGCGTGTGGCTGGCGCGCCGGCACCTGCCGCTCCCGCTCGGCGCCCTGTTTGTCGCCACCTTCGCGGTCCGCACCTTGCCGCGTGTGAACGCACGTTCGGCGCTGCGCGGGTACCTTGACGGGGTGCGGGGGCCGTATCCGGCGCGCCGGAAGCTCCGCGCCCGGACCCTCTGGCGGATGACCAGGGTCGGCCGCCCCCCGGTCATCTGACTACCCTCACGTGAACGAATGAGTACGACCGTAGATGCCCCGCGTGAGCAGGAGTTCAATCCTCGGCGCCACGTGTACGAGCCTCACCGCGTGGGGTTGCCGCCGCTCGTGCCGTACATCCAGGAGCTGTGGCGCCGGCGCGAGTTCGCCGTCGAGCTCTCGCGCACGAACCTGCGCGCGCAGCACTTCGACACGGCCTTCGGTCAGCTGTGGCTGATCCTCAACCCCCTGCTCCTCGGCCTCGTCTACTTCCTGCTCGTCGACATCCTGCACCACCACAGGAACGCCCCGCAGTTCTTCGCGCATCTGCTGTCGGGGCTCTTCCTCTTCTACTTCATGCAGCAGTCGCTGACGCAGAGCGTCAAGTCGGTCGTCTCGGGCGGCAAGCTGATCCTCAACAGCGCGTTCCCGCGCGCCCTGCTGCCGCTGGCAGCCGTCCGCACGGCGTTCTTCCGGTTCCTGCCGACGATGCTGATCTACATCCCGGTCGCGATCGCCACGCACCGGCCGGTGACCTGGCAGCTGCTTTGGACGGTCCCGATCGTGCTGATCCTCCTGGTGCTCGCCACCGGGCTCTCGCTGATCCTCGCAGCGGGTCAGGTCTACTTCCGCGACCTCGACAACTTCCTGCCCTACGTGCTGCGGATCTGGATGTACATGACCCCGATCCTGTACTACGCGCGCGAGGTGCCGGAGAAGTACCAGTGGGTGCTGGACGTCAACCCGATCGCGAAGCTCTTCACCGCGTGGAGCGACGTCTTGATCGAGGGCATCGCGCCCACCTATCGCGGCATGGCGCTGGCCGCGGGTTGGGGGGTCGTGCTGTTCATCGTCGGGTTCCTGTTCTTCGTCTCGCGGGAGCGTGATTTCGCTGTCCGGATCTGACCGCGTCAGCATCTCGGTGCAGGACGTCTCGGTCACGTACCGCACGGCATACGAGAAGAAGCCGACGCTGACCGAGACGATGAAGCGCCTCGGCCGCCGCGAGCGCATCGTGCGCGAGATCGAGGCGCTGAAGGGCGTGTCGTTCGAGGTGGAGCACGGCAAGGTGCTCGGCGTGGTCGGCGCCAACGGCGCCGGCAAGTCGACGCTGGTGCGGACGATCGCGGGCATCCTGCCGCCGACCACGGGGCGGATCGAGGTCGACGGGCGCGTGAGCACGCTGCTCG
>VAYD01000012.1:1092-10848 GCA_005883905.1 Actinomycetota bacterium | reverse complement strand
GCTTCGACGCGTTGCGCCGGCCCGAGGCGCATCCCGAGCACGAGCCGTGGGTCCGGTGGGCCAACCCGCGCCTCGCGGACGTCGACCTTTCGCTGATGGAGATCGCGAACCCGGGACGCGTGGGCTACCGCCCGGACTTCGTCAACCCGCCGCCCGACCGTCCTCGCACGACGCTCGAACGCGAGCTCGGGCGGGTGCTGCGCACGCCGCGCGCCCGCGTGCGGCGCGAGCTCGCCTGGGCGCACGAGGGCGGCGCGATCCCGCGGCTCGACCTGCGCGCGCTCGCAGCGCAGGTCACCGCGTACTTCGAGCGCGCCCTCGCGCCGTATTGGCCGCGCATCGAGGCGGCGTTCGAGGCCGAGTTCTCGCTGCGCGGCCGCAGGCTCGCCCACGAGGGCGCCGCCGCCGCGTTCGCCGACCTCCATCCGGCGGTGCGCTTCGCCGACGACTCGCTGCTGATCGACCGCGCCTACGACGCGGACGTCGAGCTCCAGGGGCGCGGGCTGCTGCTCGTCGCCTCGGTGTTCGTCGCGCCAGAGGTGTGGGCGATGACCGACGCGCCGTGGCAGCCATCGGTCATCTACGCGCCGCCGGGCGTCGGCCAGCTGTGGGCGCCGCCGGACCGCGAGCGCGGCGCGGCGCTCGCGAATCTCCTCGGGGCGCGCCGCGCGCAGGTGCTCGCCCGGCTCGGCACGCCGGTCTCCACGCTCGGGCTCGCCGCCAGGCTGAAGGCCAGCCCGGCGGGCGTCTCGGCGCATCTCAAGGCGCTGCGCGACGCCGGCCTGGCGAGCGCGCGGCGGGAGGGGCGCGAGGTGCTGTACGCGCGCACGCCGCTCGGCGACGCGCTGCTCAGACCCGGTCGCGCACCCACGCCTGCAGGTCCGGGATGACGCGCGGGTCGATCGTGTGCGCCATCGGCGACTCGCGGTAGAGCACGTCCGCGCCGGCCGCCTCGAGCCGCTGCTGCGCGTCGCGCGCGAACTCGACCGAGATCACGGGGTCCAGCGAGCCGTGCGCGATCGCCACCGGGAAGTCCTGCAGGTCCTCGCTGCGCAGTTGCCAGCCGTCGGCGGTGGGGATGAACCCGCTCATCGCCAGCACGCCCGCAGGGAGCGGGCGGCCTTCGCCGAGCCCGATCGCGTAGGACATGACCGCACCCTGGCTGAAGCCGCCGAGCACGGTGCGGTCCCAGCCGACGCCGTGCTCGGCAAGCTGCTCGTCGAGGAGCGCGGTGAGGTCGGCGTACGTCGCGCCGAACGTCACCGGATCCGGGAAGCCGACGCGCGGCACGACGTACCAGTGCCGTCCGCCCGGGGGCAGCGAAAGCGGGCCACCGGGGGTCAGGCCGACCAATCGCCGCTGGGGGTCGAACACGTCCAGCAGCGGATGCAGGTCGTGCTCGTCCGCGCCGCGGCCGTGCAGCAGGATCAGGGCGCCCTGCGGCGTGCCGGCCGCAGGGCGAACGCGGATGTCGATCGTGCCGGTCATCAGACACCCAGGGGGGTCAGGGTCTGCTCGAGCTGCGAGCGCAGGTGCTCGTACTGCGGCGGGAGCTTCAGCGCCTCGCCGAGCGTCTCGCGCGGCTCGTCGACGGCGAAGCCGATGTCGCGGCTCGCCAGCTCGAAGAGCACGCCGCTCGGCTCGCGGAAGTAGACCGAGTGGAAGTACTGGCGGTCGATGATCGGCGTCGGGCGGGCGCCGCCGTCGCGCGCACGCCCGCTGAAGGCTTCCAGCTCGGCGTCATCGGCGGCCGACCACGCGACGTGGTGCACCGTGCCGGCGCCGGGGATGGCGCGCTCGGCCGGCGGCGCGTCGTAGGTCAGGTGCCCGGATCGCTTCGCGCCGGCGGCGCGCCAGTCCGCGCCCTCGCCGGCGAAGCCGAGCGCCTCCAGCAGCTGCGCGCTGCGCGCCGGATCGCTCGCGTATGCGCGCACGCCATGGAAGCCGCGCAGCGCGTACCCGTCGGGGATGTCCGGGTGCGGCGCGACCAGCGGCGCGTCCGGCACATCGACGGCCGGGCACACACGGGCGGAGCCCGTGGGTCGGAACTCGTGGGTGAGGCCCTCAGGATCGTCGAAGTGCACCAGCCCCTCCTCGCGGACCGCGCCGTCCAGGCGCTGCGCCCAGAAGTCGAGCGCCGCCTCGTCGCGCACGCGCCACTGGATCGTGTGGATCATCCCGTCGCCCGCACGACCGCGCGCGGCGCCGGGGAACTCGAAGAAGGTGAGGATCGAGCCGGGCGTCCCGATCTCGTCGCCGAAGTAGAGGTGGTAGACGTCGGGGTCGTCGAAGTTCACGGTCTTCTTGACCATCCGCAGCCCGAGGACGCGGCTGTAGAAATCGACGTTGCGCGGGGCGTCGCCGGTGATCGCTGTGACGTGGTGCAGGCCTTCGAGGTTCATCTCGTGCTCCAAGGAAGTAGTTGCATATACAACTATAGCAAGCTCTAGTTGCGCACGCAACCATCTGTCGCTACGCTCACAGGTGCAATGGCAACGACCATCTCACGACTCGACACCCGCGAGCTGCGCGCCTGGCGCGGCCTGCTCCGCGTCCATGCCCAGCTCTCGAAGGCGCTGGACGCACAGCTCATCGCCGCGCATGGGTTGCCGCTGAGCTCCTACGAGGTCCTCATGTACCTGTTCGACGAGCTCGCCGACTCGGTCCTGCTCAGCCGCAGCGGACTCACGCGCCTCGTCGACCGACTGGAGCGCGAGGGCTACCTCGAGCGCTGCTCGTGCGCGCACGACGCGCGCGGCGCCTTCGCGGTGCTCACGCCGGCCGGCCGGGAGAAGGTCGAGGCCGCGCGTGCGACCCACCTGGCCGGCGTGCGCGAGCTGTTCCTCAGCCACTTCTCGGAGGACGAGCTGGATGTCCTCGGTGACGCGATGGATCGCGTCCTCAAGCCTTGACAGAGGACGACTTAGATTTCATACTGCTTCCAGGCAGCAATCTCAGTCTGGAGGTATCAGATATGGCACTCGTCCGATGGGAGCCGGTCCGCGAGCTCAACTCGCTCCAGCAGGAGATGAACCGGCTCTTCTCCACGTTCTTCGACACGCCGACCGCCGGCAACGGCAGCCCTGCCCGTCGCTGGATCCCGGCGATGGACCTCGTCGAGACCGACGAGCACTACGTGCTCACGGCCGACCTGCCGGGCCTCAGCCAGGAGGACATCAGCCTCGAGTTCGAGGGCGACGTCCTGACGCTGTCGGGTGAGCGCAAGACCGAGCAGGCCGAGCGCAAGGAGGGCTACTACCGCCTCGAGCGCGCGACCGGGTCGTTCAGCCGCTCGCTGACGCTGCCCGAGGGCATCGATCCCGGCGCCGTGACCGCGACGTTCGACAAGGGCGTCCTCGAGGTCCGGATCCCGAAGCCCGAGCAGCGCAAGCCGAAGAAGGTCTCGATCCAGGTCGGCGACGCGCCGCAGACGATCGAGGCCGGCGAGGCCTAGGAGGCCTGCGCCTCGTCCAGGGCGTCCTCCGCTTCGGCGACGAGGGCGCCCTGGTCGACGATCGGCCGGTGCGTCTTCCGGCGCACGTAGACCAACACCGCGATGCCGAGCAGGACGGCGGCGACGAGCCCGATCAGGCCGGCGGTCTCGATCGCGCGCTCGGCGGCGTGGCCGAAGGCGTAGGCGAGCAGGCCGACGGCCGTCGCCCAGACGATGCCGCCGGTCGCGTTCCAGAAGAGGAACGACTTCCACGGCATGCGGTTCACGCCCGCCAGCCAGGCCGCTGTGATGCGCAGCCCGCTGACGAAGCGCCCGAGGAACACCGCCTTCGGCCCGTGCTTGTCGAAGAACGGCTGGCCGTAGGCGATCACGGCGCGCCGGTGGCGCTGGAACGGCCCGGATGCCTCGAGCACGCGGCGGCCGGCCTTGCGGCCGATGAGATAGCCGACGTTGTCGCCGACGATCGCAGCGGTCGCGGCGATGACGATCACCGCCACGATCGAGAACCTGCCGTCCGATGCGAGGATCGAGGCGGCGAACAGCGCGGTCTCACCCGGCAGCGGAACGCCCATCGACTCGACGGCGATGAGCGCGAACAGGAGCGGGAGCCCGACGTGGCTGACGTTCACGAGCGTCGCGAGCACCGTCCGAGCATACGATGGCCGGTCCATGCCGCCGTTCGAGATCCAGGCACGCGACGCGGGCTCCCAGGCCCGCGCGGGCGTGTTGCACACCGCTCACGGCGACATTCGCACGCCCGCGTTCGTCCCGCTCGCGACCAAGGCGACGGTCCGCGGGCTGACCCCCGCCGAGGTCGAGAGCCTGGGCTTCGACCTCGTCCTGGGCAACACGTTCCACCTGTTCCTCGACCCCGGCCATGAGCTGATCCGCGAGTTCGGCGGTCTGCACGAGTTCATGGGCTGGCGCCGGCCGATCGTCACCGACTCCGGCGGCTTCCAGGTGTTCTCGATGGGCTACGGCACCGTCGCCGACGAGGTCAAGGGGCGCTCGGCATACGGTTCGGAGCGCCACGGCAAGGTGCTCGCGATCGAGGAGGACGGCGTCACGTTTCGCTCGTACATCGACGGCTCGGAGCGCTTCATGGCGCCCGAGACGTCGATGGAGATCCAGGCGGCGCTGAACTCCGACCTGGCGCTCGTCTTCGACGAGTGCACGCCGTTCCACGTCGAGCGCGACTACACGGCGCGCTCGACGGAGCGCACGCACCGCTGGCTCGACCGCTGTCTGGACTGGCACGACGCCAACGGGCCGCCGGAGCAGCTCGTCTACGGGATCGTGCAGGGCGGCGTGTTCGAGGACCTGCGCGTCGAGTCGGCGCAGGCGATCGCGGCGTCGCGGGCGCCCGGGATCGCGATCGGCGGCTCGCTCGGCGCCGAGAAGGAGCAGATGTACGAGGTCGTCGGCTGGGCGACCGCGGTGCTGCCGGAGGAGCGCCCGCGCCACCTGCTTGCTCCGCGGCGTCGAGCTGGGGATCGACACGTTCGACTGCGCGATGCCGACGAGGCTGGGGCGCCATGGAATGGCGCTCGTGCCCGACCCGGAGAAGCGCTGGCGCGTGGACCTCGCGAAGGCGCGGTGGCGGATGAGCAGCGAGCCGCTGATGGAGGGCTGCCCGTGCGCCGCGTGCGCCCAGGGCTGGACGCGCGGCTACTGGCACTACCTGCTGCGCAACCGCGAGCTCACCGGCCAGCGCCTGCTGACGCTGCACAACCTCGCGTTCGTGCAGCGCGTCGTCGCGCGGCTGCGCGACGCGATCGGCGGGGGAACCCTGCAGAGCGCCGCCGCCGCGATCCGCGGCGGCGACGCTCCCTGATCCTGCGACCGGACGATCAGATGCCGATCGGGCCGCCAACCCGGAAGTGGCGGCGCAGCATCACGGCGAGCAGCGCGCACGCGCCGATGGCTCCGGAGATGAGGGCCAGCAACGCCCACGTCGACAGGGTGCCGTCGCTGGCAGGTGCAGCCTGTGGCGAGGTCGTGGATGAGGTCGACGGGTTGAACACAGTGACCGCGTCGGGGCTACGTAGGTCCTGCTGGGGGACCGGCGCCTTAAAGGCGACGACGGCGTCCGGCGAACGCAGATCGATGGCCGCCGGCGTCGTCATGTCCTGCACGTCGGGTGACCGCAGGTCCGTGGCAGCGAACGCTGTCGGCGCGACGATCATGGTGAGGACCGCTGTGAGGATTGCGATGCGTGACATGGGGACCTCCTCGTTTGGGTGTCCGATCGCTGTACGGCGAACCATGCGCGTGCCCGACAACGGGGCGGTAACGGCCCGGTAAGGTCGGCACTGAGGCCCCCCTCATGGAGTTCAAGATCCTCGGTCCGCTCGAGGTTCGGGCGGGCGACAAGGCCGTCATCTGCAAGAGCGCCAAGCAGCGCTTGCTGCTCAGCGTGCTCCTCGTCAACGCCAACGAGGTCGTCTCGAGCGACCGGCTCGTGGACCTGCTGTGGGGGGACAGGCCGCCGGGGACGAGCAAGGCGCTGCTGATGCACGTGTCACAGTTGCGCCGGTCGCTCGAACCCGGGGTGCTCGTCACCCGCTCGCCGGGCTACGAGCTCAAGGTCTCCGATGAGGACGTCGACGCACGCCGCTTCGAGGCTGCGCACGAGGATGGGCGGGCGGCGCTCGCGGCCGGCCGCGCCGCGGACGCCAGACGGATCCTCCAGGACGCGCTGGCGCTCTGGCGTGGCCCGCCGTTCGCCGACCTGACCTACGAAGCATGCCTGCAGGGGTCCATCGCGCGGCTCGAGGCATTGCGGCTCGCTGCGCTGGAGGCGCGGATAGATGCGGACCTCGCGCTCGGCAACCATGCCGATGTCATCCCTGAGCTCGAGCAGCTCGCGACGGAGCATCGCACGCGCGAGCGCGTCCGCGTGCAGCTGATGCTCGCGCTGTACCGCTCGGGGCGCCAGGCCGACGCGCTCGAGGTCTATCGCGACACGCGGAGAACGCTCGTTGAGGAGCTCGGCCTCGAGCCTGGCCGCGAGCTGCAGGAGCTCGAGGCGCGAATCCTCGCGCAGGACCCGGGCCTCGAGCTCGCTCGCAGGCCGGATACGGTCGAGCTGCTGCTCGGGCGCGAGCACGAGCTCGGAGAGCTGGTCCCGCTCGTCGACAGCGCGCTGAGCGGCGCCGGCGGCCTGCTGCTCGTCGGCGGCGAGCCCGGGATCGGCAAGAGCCGCCTGGCGGAGGCGCTCGCCGCTCGCGCGCGCGATCGCGAGGCCCGCGTCCTCGTCGGCCGTTGCTGGGAGGCGGGCGGGGCGCCGGCGTACTGGCCCTGGGTCCAGGCGCTGCGTGGCCAGGTCGGCGACCTCCTCGAACTGCGCGAACTCCTGCCTGCGGATGCCCCGGATGACGGGTCGGAGGGCGCGCGCTTTCGCCTGTTCGAGGCGGTCGGGTCCGCCTTGTCGCAAGCGGCGCCCGTGGCTGTGTTCCTCGACGACGTGCATGCTGCCGACAGCCCTTCGCTCCTCCTGCTCCGGTTCCTGACGGCCCAGCTGGCCGGCTCGCAGGTGCTGATCTGCTGCTGCTACCGCGACACCGAGGCCAGCCGGGACCTCGCCGTCACTCTCGCCGACCTCGGACGCGATCCGGTCACCCACCGCGTTGCGCTCACCGGCCTCGACGAGCCCGCGACCGAGCACCTGCTCGCGGAGACGATGGGGTCCGCCCCTGCGGCTGAGCTCGTGTCCAAGGTGCAGGACGGAACGCGGGGGAATCCGCTCTTCGTCGCCGAGCTCGGCCGGCTCCTCGCCGCCGGCGAGTGGCGCGACGGCCGGCTGCCGATCCCCGAGGGCGTGCGGGAGACGATCGGTCGCCGGCTCGAGCGCCGGAGCCCGCGATGTCGCGCCGTGCTCGATGCGGCGTCAGCCTTCGGCCGCGAGTTCGAGCTCCAGCCGCTCGGCGAGGTCTGCAGTCTCGCCGAGGACGACCTTTTCGCCGCGATTGACGAGGCCACGACCGCCCGGTTCGTCGGCGATGTGCCCGGCGCCGCGAACAGGCTGCGGTTCTCGCACGTGCTGATGCGTGACGCGCTCTACGAGGAGCTGCCTGCGACACGCAAGATGCGGCTGCATCGAGAGATCGCGGCCGTGCTCGAGAACCGCTACGCCGGGAGCCTCGATCGTCACGCCAGCGAGCTGGCGCATCACTACCTGCTCGGCGGCAGGTCGGTCGCCGAGCAGGCGATCGCCTATGCGACCCGTGCCGGGGACCACGCGGCTTCGCAGCACGCCCACGAGGAGGCAGCGCGCCACTACGCCGCCGCGCTGGAGCTGCACGAGATCTCGCGCGGCGACGCACGGCGCACGTGCGAGCTGCTGCTCGCGCTGGGCGACGTGCTCAGCCGCGCCGGGGAGACCATCGCGGCGCAGGAGCCCTTCCGGCGCGCGGCCGAGATCGCGGATCGCGAGGGCTGGGCCGACCTGCTCAGCCGCGCGGCGCTCGGGTACGGCGGGCGATTCGCATGGGGTCGCGCGAGCGTCGATCCCGGGCTCGTGCCGTTGCTGGAGCGCGCCTTGGACGCGGTCGGTCAGAACGACAGCCCCGAACGCGTGAGGCTGCTCGGGCGTCTCGCCTCGGCGCGGCGCGACGAGGCCTTCCGCGAGCCGCGGGTCCGCCTCGCCGAGGAGGCGCTCGCGATGGCTCGGCGGATAGGCGACCCGGAGACGATCGCCTACGCGCTCGAGGCGCACTGGCCTGCGGTCGAAGGCCCGGCGACGCTCGACGGCCGACTCGAGCGGGCGAACGAGCTGATCGCACTGGGCCATCGTACGAACGACTTGGAGCGAGTCTTCGTGGGGCACGACTACCGGCACAACACCTTCATCACACTCGCCGATCGCGCGGGCGTCGACGTCGACATCGCGGCCCTCCAGGAGCTCGCCGAGCGGTTGCGGCAGCCGGCGCAGCTCTGGAGCGCCACGACGTCGCGAACGATGATCGCGCTGTTCGAGGGCCGCTTCTCAGACGCGGAGGTGCTGATCGATCAGGGCCACGCGATGGGCGAGGACCGCCTCCGCTTCAACGCCGACGTGTCCCGTCGCGTGCAGTTGTTCGTGCTCCGACGTGCCCAGGGGCGCCTCGCCGAGGTGCAGGACACGATCGCGCAGGCCGTGCACGAGTACCCGGCGCTGCATCGGTTCACATGCGTGTCGGCGCACGTCCACGCGGCGCTCGGGCACGAGCGCGAGGCGCGCGCCGCATTCGAGATGGCGACGGCGCATGACCTCAGCCGCGAGTACATCGACGAGGAGTACCTGTTCGCGCTCAACACGCTCCCCGACACGTGCGCCTACCTCGGCGACGACGAAGCCGCAGCCGGGCTCTACGACTTGATGCTCCCGTACGAGCGGTTGTATGCGGAGGCGCCCGTCGAGGGGACGTTCGGCGCGATGGCGCGCGGCCTCGGCATCCTCGCGACCCAGCTGCGGCGCTTCGACGATGCCGAGCGCCACTTCGAGGTCGCGATCGAGATCGAGCGCGGGATGCGCGCGCGTCCGTGGATCGCCCACGCGCAGCACGGGCTCGGGGAGACGCTGCTGGCGCGCGGCGAGGACGCGCGTGCGCGCGCGGTGCTCGCGGAGGCGGTCGCCGGCTACCGCGAGCTCGGCATGGAGTCCTGGGCCGAGCGCGCCGCGTCGCTCTGACGCCCGCGCTCGGGCACGCCGACGGGCTGCTGGGCCGCGAGCTCCAGCGCCTCTCGCGGCGTCGGCGTCGTGCGCCTGCCGGCGCTCGAGCAGCGGCATAACGATGCCGCGCAGCGCCAGCGCGGCGCCGACCCACCGAGGCGCCCAGACGCGCGCGCGGCGGTCCTCGACTCCGCGGGCGATCGCGGTGCCGGCCGCTGCGACCGGGATCGGCTTCCAGATCCAGCCGGGCGCGTTGCGGCGCGCCCGCTCGGAAGCCGGATGGCTGTAGGCGTCGCGCACCATGTCGGTGTCGATGAAGCCGAAGTATGCGCAGCCGACCGCGGTGCCCTGCGGCGCGAGCTCCTGGCGCAGCGAGTTGGCGAACGCCTCCGCGCCGGCCTTGGCCATCGCGTAGTTGGCCATCATGCCGCCGTGAAGCGCCGCCGCCAGCGACGCGACGACGAGCACGTAGCCGCGGCGCTCGACCACATGCGGCAGTGCGGCCTTCACGGTGCGGTAGACGCCGAGCAGGTTGACCTCGACGACGCGCTCGAACTCCTCCGGATCCAGCGAGCTGACGGTCCCGACAGTGGCGACGCCGGCGTTGGCGATCACGACGTCGATGCCGCCGAAGCGCTCGACGGTGCCG
>VAYD01000012.1:558-1083 GCA_005883905.1 Actinomycetota bacterium | reverse complement strand
GCGGTCCGTGACGTCGCATTCGAACGCCGCCGCGCGCGCGCCGAGCTCGGCGGCGCGCGCCTCGAGCTCAGCCGGCTCGAGGCCGACGAGCGCGAGCTCGTGACCGCGGGCATAGAGCTGCTTTGCGGACTCGGCGCCGATGCCGCGCGCCGCGCCGGTGATCATGACCACGCTCATTGTGTGTTGTCCTCCACGAGCTGTTTGACCTCATCGATGACCTGCTGCGCCTTGTCGCCGACGATCTGGCGCAGGTGGACGGAGTTGTTGTCGCTCGACGTGCCGATGATCGCCGCTGCCGTACCGGCGGCCACGAGGACCAGGATCAGCACGAGCGTCATGAAGCGCCGGAACGCGCCGCGGCGGCGGCGCCGCGGGGCGTGGCGCGCCTCACGAGCGGTCGCCGGCTGGGCCGGCGGCGCTGCCGGCGCGGGGCGGCGGCTCGGGTGCGGCTGGCGCGCCACGACGACCGGCTGGTCGGCCGTCGCGGGATCGCGCCGCGGCGACACGCTCGTCGGCGCGGTCCGC
>VAYD01000012.1:0-453 GCA_005883905.1 Actinomycetota bacterium | reverse complement strand
GCGCGGTCGACCGCGGCGGCGAGCTGCGGCGTGACCTCGGGGTTGAGCAGGTGCAGCAGCGCCGGGGCCTCGCGCTGCTGCTTGAGCGCGAGCTCGGTCAGCGACTGCGCCTCGTAGGGCAGGCGGCCGGAGAGCGCCTGGTAGGTCACGACGCCGAGTCCGTAGAGGTCGGCGCGCGGCCCGGCCTCCTCGCCGTGGGCCTGCTCGGGCGCCAGGTAGGCGGCGGTGCCCAGTACCGATCCGACCTGCGTGATCGACGATTCGTCGCCCATGTTGCGGGCGATGCCGAAGTCGGCGACCTTCACGGGCCCCTCCTCGGAGCGCAGCAGGTTCCCTGGCTTGATGTCGCGGTGCACGACGCCGTTGCGGTGGGCGTAGTCCAGGCCCCGGCACGCGTGCGAGACGATCGCCAGCGCCTCGGAGACCGGCAGGATGCTGCGCTCGCGCAGGATC
>VAYD01000011.1:11531-11868 GCA_005883905.1 Actinomycetota bacterium | reverse complement strand
CTAGCCGCCTCAGGATGAGACGGTTGCGCGGAGCGAAAACGGAGGTCGCCTCATGGAGTTCGACGCGATCGTGATCGGAGCTCGTTGCGCGGGCTCCCCGACCGCGATGTTGCTTGCCCGGCAAGGACACAGGGTGCTGGTGGTCGACAGGACGACGTTTCCCAGCGACACGATGTCGACCCACCTCGTGCACCCGCCAGGGGTCGCGGCACTCGAGCGGTGGGGGCTGCTCGAGCTGGTCGAGGCCACCGGCTGCCCGCCGGTCGAGAGGTACTCGTTCGACTTCGGCCCGCTGGCGATCAGCGGCAGGCCGCAGCCGATCGATGGGATCGCGCAC
>VAYD01000011.1:9515-11465 GCA_005883905.1 Actinomycetota bacterium | reverse complement strand
CGACGGCCGCGTCAGCGGCATTCGCGGCCACGGCAAGGAAGGCGCCTCGGTCACCGAGCGCGCGCGGGTCGTCATCGGCGCCGACGGGCGCCACTCGCTGCTGGTCAAGGCTGTCCAGCCCGAGGCCTACAACGAGCGCCGCTCGCATCTCGCGATGTACTACGCCTACTGGAGCAACCTGCCCAGCATCGGCTTCGACACGTTCATCCGCGCCGAGCACCGTCGCGGATGGGCCGCGATCCCGACGCACGACGACCTGACGGTGGTGCCATTCGGTTGGCCGGTGGAGGAGTTCCACGCCAACCGCGGCGACATCGAGGGGAACTTCCTGCAGATGGTCGAGCTCGCGCCCGGGTTCGCCGAGCGCGTGCGCGGCGCGACGCGCGAGTCGAAGTTCATCGGTTCCGCAGAGCTGCCCGGCTACTTCCGCAAGCCCTACGGCCCGGGTTGGGCCCTGGTCGGCGATGCCGGCTACCACAAGAATCCGATCACGGCGATGGGCATCAACGACGCGTTCCGTGACGCCGAGCTCGTTGCGCGCGCGATCGACGACGACATCGCGGGGCGGCGGTCCTACGACGAGGGCATGCGGGCCTACCAGGAGACCCGCGACCGCGAGGCTGGGCCGGTCTACGAGTTCACCGACGAGTTCGCCCAGCTCCAGCCGCCGCCGCCGCAGCTGCAGCAGCTGATCGGGGCGATGCACGGCAACCAGAAGGCGATGGACGCGTTCGTGAGCGTGCAGGCGGCGACGCTCCCGGCGCCGGAGTTCTTCTCGCCCGAGAACGTCGGGCGGATCATGAGCCAGGCCGCCACCGTCAACAACTAGAAGGAGAAGGCATGCAGCAATACGTGATCCTGCGCCGGAGCGGCTGGCAATCGCCCGCCGAGCTGGAGGAGGCTGCCGGCCGCTCCTCGCGCGTCGGCGACGAGGAGATGTCCGACGACATCCGCTGGATTCGCAGCTACGTCCTCGAGGAGGGCGGCGGCTCGGTCGGGACCGTCTGCATCTACGAGGCTTCGAGCCCGGAGGCGATCCGCGAGCACGCGTCGCGGGCGGATCTCCCGGTCGACGAGATCATCCCGATCGCCGACACGGTCATCGTGCGGCCGGACCCGCAGCCGGCGAGCGCCTGACATCCAGGGCCTGCGGGCCGCTATAAGCGAGGGCCATGAACTGGACCCTCGAAGTCGTCGTGCTCCCGGTCAGCGACATCGACCGCTCGGTCGCGTTCTATCGCGACAAGGTCGGATTCCACCTCGACCACGACACCCAAAACGAACACATGCACGTGGCACAGCTGACGCCGCCCGGCTCGGGATGCTCGATCGTGTTCGGCGACCTGCCGGCGCAGCGCGCGATGGAGCCGGGCTCGATGAAGGGCCTGCAGCTCGTGGTCGAGGACGCGCAGGCGGCGCGTCAGGAGCTGCTCGACCGCGGCGTGGAGGTCTCGGACATCACCGTCCTCGACGAGCGCGACGGTGGGACCGGCACGTTCTTCGGCTTCGACGACCCCGACGGCAACACGTGGGCCGTGCAGGAGATCAAGGCGCGCGCGGCGCAGCCGCTGATCCCGGAGGGCGCGGGCGCGCGCGACTGGGCGGGTTAGGCGCGCGCGCTCACACCACGCCGTTGGCGCGCAGGATGTCGATCGCCCGCAGCGTCGCGACGCCGCGCCAGTCGAGCTTGCCCGCCGGCGAGATCTGCAGGTAGTCGACGTCCCAGCCGCCGTCGCCGAGCTGCGCGGCGGCGAGACGCTCGAGGTCGGCCGCGATCACGTCCGGCGCGATCAGCCCGCGTGAAGGCCGGTCGGGGTATGGCGCGAGGTCGAGGGGGTTGAGCGCCTCGCCCTCCGCCCCGCCGCGGACCGCGAGGCGGCCGTCGGCGGGAATGTGGGCGCCGAGCTTCTCCAGCAGCGCCGCCGCCTCGGGCCGCCGGTCGTGAATGGC
>VAYD01000011.1:4374-9436 GCA_005883905.1 Actinomycetota bacterium | reverse complement strand
GCGCGGCGACCACGGGATCGTGGGCGGCGACCCGCTGCGCGACCGCGGTGGTGAACGCCGTGATCTGCAGGGAGGAGGCGCTTGGGTCGCCGCTCTGCCACCACGGCGCCGAGGCGGCGTTCATGTTCAGCGGCAGCAGCACGAACGGCAGGCCGCCGTCGCCGAGCGTGACGGTGTCGAGCCAGTCGCAGAGCGCGACGGCCTGCGGCGCGGTCGCCGGTGCGATGTCCTCGAACACCTCGAACGCGTGCGCGGCGGCGCCCGGCTGGCTCTCGGGCGTGCGCAGATCGGGCTCGAGGCCCCACCCGTAGCCGCCATCGGGGTTTCGGTATCCGTCCAGCGCGGCGAGGACGCCCGCGTGATCCGTGCCGCCGGTCCGCAGCTCGAATCGGCGCCGGTCCAGGACGCGAGCGTGTGCGGCCATGAAGTCGGCCGCTGTGGTCAGATCGATCGGCATGTGGCGATGATCGGCGCGCGGCGCCGTCAGGTCTTGAACGGAACGGACGTCCGGTCGCGCACGAACGCCGCGGGCGACAGCCCGGCCAGGCGCGTCGCCTCGCGCGTCAGGTGCGCCTGATCGGCGTAGCCGATGTCGAACGCGAGCGCCGCGAGGTCGGCGCGGCCGTCGTCGATCGCGTCGACGAAGCGGCGGAAGCGCAGCACCCGCGCCAGCGTCTTGGGCCCGTAGCCGACGGCCGTGTGGAAGCGGCGCCGAAGTTGGCGATCGCTGATGAACAGCTCGCGCGCGACGGTTTCGACGTCCTGGGTGCGCAGGCGACGCGCCGCCTCGGCGACGAGCTCGTCGGGCTCGCGCCCGGCCGCTGCTTCGAGGAAGTGCCCAATCACCTCGGCCGGCGCGAGGTCGCCTGCGAGGTCGAACGCGCGATCGACCTCGGCGGCCTCGACCCGCAGATCGCGAAGCGCGTCGAGCGGCACCCCGAGTGCGCCGCCGCCCGCGCCCGGCTGGAAGCGCAGGCCGATCAGCACCGCGCCGGGCGTGCCGAGGACCACCTTGGCGCTCGTGTCCGGCCCGGCGATCGTCGTTCCGGTGCCCTGACGCCAGACCACGTCGCTGCAGGCGTCGGGCAGGATGCGCACGTCGTCACCCGTGCCGTGCACGCGGATCCACAGACACGCGACCACGTCGCGCAGCTCGCGCGGCGGCGCCAGCTCCCGATATCCGGGCGACAGATCCACCGTCTGACATCGTCTCACCAATGATCTCCAGCCAAACCCTCGTCAAGGGCGTCGACTTCGTCTGCGTCCCGACCGCTGACTTCGACGCCGCCGTCGCGTTCTACGGCGACGTGCTCGGCCTGCCGTGCATCGACCGCTACGGCCAGATGCCGGGCGCCGAGTTCCAGGCGGGCAACCTCACGCTGGCCGTCATGGAAACCAAGGCGTTCGGCCAGGAGTTCCGCCCCAACGCCATGCCGATCGCGCTCCAGGTCGACGACGTCGCCGCCGCGCGCGAGCAGCTCGAGGCCGCCGGCGTCGAGTTCGTCACCGACGTCTTCGACTCCGGCGTCTGCCACCAGGCGATCTTCAAGGACCCCGACGGCAACCCGCTCGGCCTGCACCATCGCTACGCGCCGCCGAAGCAGCGCTCGAGCGCCTGAGCGAAGAGCCGGCTGCGGTACTCGAAGCCGGCCGTGTCCGGATGGATGTGGTCCGGGAGGCGAACGCGGTGGCTTGCGACGGCGTGGTGCCAATGGACGAGCACGAGCCGGTGGTCGTGGCGGGCGGCGCGGGCGAGCGCGGCATTGAGCGGGCGGTATGGGCCCTTGCGGGCCGGCCGGTCGAGGTCGGCCCAGACGATGCAGACGTGCGGTGGGATCGCGCGCAGCGCGCGGCGGATCCGGTCGCGAACCCGCAGCTGAGCTCGCAGCCGCACGAGTCCCTCCGGCGTCGTGCGGCCGGCGCTCGCGTCCCACACGATCGACCGTGGGGCGACGAGCTGGCCGAGATACGGCTCGAGCCCGGTGGCAAGCGAGTCGCCGACGACCAGCACGTTGTCCGCGTGGAGCTCGCCGGCGGCCGCCGGCGCGGCGAGCACGCACGCCAGGACCAACGCGAGCCGGTGCATCGAGGGCCAGTGTAGGGGCTCGCAGAAGATCCAAGTTGTAGGACAATGGCGAATTGTCCTACAATCACGCCCATGTCGCGCCGCTGGATCCAGCTCGCCACCTTCGCCGCCTACCTGCCGTCCGCGGCGCTGCCGGTCCTTGCGGAGCGCGCCGACGCGCCCGGCGGCCCGCTCGATCCGTCCGTCCTGGTGGTCCCGTTCTGCCTCGCGTTCGCTGCCGGGTTCGCGCTGTGGGGTCGCGTCGCCGACCGTGTGGCAGCCGAGCGCGTGATCGTGCTGGCGCTCGGGCTGGCCGCCGTGTCCGGCGCGATGGTCGCGCTCGCTCCGAGCGAACCGGCGCTGATCGTCGCGCGCGCGCTCCAGGGCGCGGCGACCGCCGGAGTCCCGCCTGCCGCCCAGGCGGCGCTGGCGCGCTCGCGCACCGAACACGAGACCGGCCGCGCGCTCAGCCCGATGATGCTCGCCGTCGCGTTCGCGGTGCTCACAGGCCCCGCGATCGCGCAGCTGCTGGGCGACGCCGCCGGCTGGACCGTCACCGCGCTCGTCGTGAGCTGCCTGCTCCCGCTCCTCCTCGCGGCCACCGCCGCGCGCGCCGCCCTCATCGCGCGCGGCGGCGGGCCCCGCCGCACGGCCGGCACCGCGCCCTACGCCCACCCGCGCGGCGTGTACGCGGGCTGGATCGTGAGCGCGTGCGTGCTCGCGGGCCACTGGACCGTGCTGACCCGCATCGCGGAAGCGGTCGGCGCCGACGGGCTCGGCCACGGGCACGACTGGACCGGCCTCGCGCCGTTGACCGGCGCGCTCGGCCTGCCGCTCGTCGTGCTCGCGGCGCGCGCCGGCGATCGCGCCGGCCCGCGCGCGCCGATGGTGGCGACGCTGATCGCCGGCGCGCTCGGGTTCGCGCTCGCGGCGACCGCGTCGACGCTCGCGCTGTTCGTGGCCGCCGCCGGCGTCGGGCTGGCGGTCTACTGGGCGTACCTGCCTGTGGTCGCGATGCAGGTCCAGCGCAGCGCGGGCGAGGCCGCGCGCGGCCGCGCCGCCGGCGGGCTGTACGCGTCGATGTGGTGCGCCGCCGCCGGCGCGGGGGCGCTGGCGTCGCTCGCGCCGTCGTGGCGCGTGGTCCTCGCCGGCGCCGGGCTCAGCTGGACCATCGGCGCGATCGTCGCCGGGCGCGCGTTCATCGGCGAGCCTGCCGCCGCGCGCGCCGAGGTCGCCGCCGCGCCGGCCACGGCATGATCCGCGGATGGCGCCGACCGCCACGACCACCGTCGCCGCGCTGGCGGCGGCTCTGCGCGACCGGATCCTCAATGGCGAGCTCGGGCCGGGCACGCGGCTGATCGAGCGCACGATCGTCGAGGAGTACGACGTCGCCCGCGTGACCGCCCGCAGCGCGCTCGCGCAGCTGGCCGCCGAGGGCCTCGTCGTCACGGAATCGCACCGCGGGGCGCGCGTGGCGAGCCTGACGGAGCCCGAGTTGCACGACCTCTTCGCGCTGCGCACGGCGCTCGAGGTCGAGGCCGCGCGGATCGCGCTGGCCGAGCGCCCGCAGGAACTCGACGCCGAGCTCAGCAAGGCGGTCGACGCGCTCGCGCGCGTCTGCCGCGCCAAGCGCGTCGTCTGGCGTCGCATCGTCGACGCGCACGAGGCCGTCCCGCGGCCCAGAGCCCGCGCATCTCAGCGGTCCACGAGTCGCTCGCCGGCGAGCTGCGGCTGTTCGTCGTCGCGCTGCGGCCGGTGTGGTCGCCCGAGGAGATGATCGCCCACCACGAGACCCTGCGCCGCGAGCTGCAGACCGTGGGCCCGGAGGCGGTCCGCCGCCACCTCAGCGAGGGCGAGCACGCCGTGGGCGGCCTGCTCAGCCCGTGACGACGACGAGCTTGCCGGTCGCGCGGCCTTCCTCCATGTCGCGATGCGCCTCGCGGATCTGGTCGAGCGTGTAGCTGCGGTCGATCGGCACGCTGAGCCGCCCGGCCGCGACCGCGTCCAGGAACCCCTGCAGGACCTCGGCCGAGAGGTCAGATGCCTCGCCGCCGTAGGCCGTCAGCCGGACGCCGTCGGGGAGGTAGTCGATCGGGTAGAAGTCGGGCACCGTCCACTCGTTGCTGAGCATGCCGGTGAAGCAGACGACACCGTGGACGCGCGTGGCGCGCAACGTATCCGACAGCGTCGGGGTGCCGACCAGCTCGAGCGCGAGGTCGACGCCGTCGGGGAGGATCGCGCGCACCTGCGCCGCGACGTCGCCGTCGTCGACGAGCGCGTGATCGACGCCGACGGCCTCGAGCGCCGCCGTGCGGTCGGGCCGCCGCGTCGTCGACAGCACGGTCAGGCCGCGGTCCTTCGCGAGCACCGCCGTGGCCATGCCGATCGACGACGTGCCGCCGCGGATCAGCAGCGTCTGGCCGGCGCGTGCGTCGAGGCCGACGGTCAGGGAGCCGTAGGCGGTCTGCAGCATCTCGGGGATCGCGCCGAGCGTCGCCCAGTCGAGCTCGGAGCAAAACGGGATCACCGCCCCATGCCGCCCATCATCGCCGCGACCTGCTGGCCGGGCTCGAACTCGCCGCCGGGCGCCGCCGCCACGACGCCGGCCGCCTCGATCCCGAGCACGCGCGGGAACGTCACGCCCTGCGCGAGCCCAAGTCGCGTGTGCAGCTCGGAGCGGTTGAGCCCGAACGCCCTGACCTCGATCAACACCCAGCCCGGGCGCGGCTCGGGCACCGGGAGGTCGCGGATCTGGAGCGCCTCGGGCGGGCCGGGCGCGTCGAGGATGACCGCCCTCATCGCACGCCGAAGTCGCCGAGGCCGCCCGCCAGCTGCGCGATGGCGCGCTCGGCGTCCCTGCGCACGTTGCGGCGGATCCGGCTCGCCGGCGCGCCTGCCAGCGCCTGCTCGCGCACGGAGTCGATCAGCGCGCGGTGCAGCCCGAGCAGCGCGTTGGCGACCACCTGACAGGACACGCGATCCGCCCCGGTGTCTTCG
>VAYD01000011.1:0-4324 GCA_005883905.1 Actinomycetota bacterium | reverse complement strand
CCTGGCGCTCGCGCGCGAGCAGCGCGGGGCTCTCGGTGACCACGCGCGTGATCGCCTGGATCTCCGCGTCGGGCCTGCGCATCGCGAGCACGCCCTCCTGCCCGAGCAGGAACTCGCCGAACGCGTCGAGGACGCTCTGTCCGGGGGGGCGCTCGCGGATCGCGGACAGCAGCTGGTCCTCGAACGCCTCGAGCCGGCTGTAGAAGAGGTCCTCCTTGGTCGGGAAGTAGTTGAAGACCGTCGCCGGCGCGACATCCGCCTCGCGCGCGATCTCGGTCACGGTCACCTGCTCGAAGCCGCGCTCAGCGAACAGGCGCCGCGCCGTGTCGGCGATGAGCTGGCGGGTGCGCTCCTTCTTGCGCTCGCGCAGGCCGAGGTCCGTGGTCATCGTAAGAACGTAGCGAACCAAACCTGGTTGCACAATAAAAATAGAGTCGCTATAAAAATATGGCGACATCATGAACCGTTCCCTCTCCATTCCCTTCGCCGCCGTCGTCCTCGCGATGCTCCCGGCGGTGCTCGACCAGACGATGCTCGCGACCGGGCTTCCGGTGATCGCGGGCGACCTCGGGCGGATCAGCGACGTCTCGTGGGTCGTGAGCGCCTACGTCGTCGCGGCCGCAGCCGTCACACCGCTGTGGGGCAAGCTCGGCGACCGGCTCGGCCGCAAGCCGATGCTCGAGCTTGCGCTGGTCGCGTTCGTCACGACGTCGGCGCTGTGCGGCGCCGCGCAGGACATGACGCAGCTGATCGTGCTGCGACTTGTCCAGGGCGCTTCGGCCGGCGGCCTGATGGCGCTCGCGATGGCGACGGTGGGCGATCTCGTCAGCCCGCGCGAGCGCAGCCGCTACCAGGGCTACATCGCGGCCACGTTCGCGGTCGCGACGATCATCGGCCCGTTGCTCGGTGGGGCGCTCGTCCAGGGCGCGAGCTGGCGCTGGGTGTTCTTCGTCAACCTGCCGGTCGGCGCGATCGCGCTGATCGGGCTGCAGCTGCGGCTGCCTGCCGTCGAGGTCGAGCCGCCAAAGGTCCCGCTCGACGGCGCCGGCGCGGCGCTGCTGGCCGCGGCGACGAGCACGCTGATGCTCGCGTGCATCGAGCACACCGGCCGGCTCGAGTTGGCGCTCGCGACGCTCGTGCTGGCGGCGGCGCTCGTCATGCGCGAGCGGCGCGCGGCGGACCCGATCGTGCCGCTCGCGCTGCTGCGCACACCCACGGTCGCCCTTGTCAGCGTGGCGCTGTTCCTTGCGACGGCGGCGCTGTTCGCGATCACCGTGTTCGTCCCACTGTTCCTGCAGACGACCACCGGCGCGTCGCCCACGGAGGCCGGCCTGCTGCTGGCGCCGGCGATGCTCGGCATCACCGTGTCCACGACGCTGGCCGGGCGCAGCATCGCGCGCACCGGGCGCTACAAGCGTTTCCCGATCGCCGGGCTCGCGTTGATGACTGCCGCGCTCGCGGCGCTCGCCGCGGCGTCGGGCCACCCGAGCCGCGTCGCGACCGGCATCGCGCTGGTCGTGTTCGGGCTCGGCTTCGGCATGGTCACCCAGGTCCTCGTCACCGCCATCCAGAACACGGTCGAGCGCCGCGAGCTCGGCGTCGCGACGGCGACCGCCGGCTTCTTCCGCGCCCTCGGCGGCGCGGTCGGCGCCGCGATCCTCGGCGCCGTCTTCGCCGGCCAGGCCAACGTGATCGACGGCGTGCAGGCGGTCTTCGCGGTCGCCGCGCCGCTGGCCGCGCTGGCCCTGCTCGCCGTGCTCGCCCTGACCGAGACGCCGCTCAAGACAGGCTCCGCCACAGCGGAGTAGGCTCGAACCCGAGCGATCGCACCACTTCGGATTCCACGTGAAGGGAGGGCGAATGTTCGCCAGCATCAGGCGCTACCGCTTGGTCCATGGGTCCATGGACGAGCTCATGCGTCGCGTCGACGGGAGCTTCGCGGACGAGCTGGGCGCGCAGCCAGGGTTCGTCTCGTACGAGTTCATGGACTGCGGCGACGGCGAGGTGATGACCGTCAGCATGTTCCGTGACGCGGAGGGAGCCGACGCGTCGCGCGAGCTCGCGCAGCGCTGGACCATGGAGAACCTCCAGGGGTTCGAGTTCACGCGGCTCGAGGCCCGGCGCGGCGAGGTCATGGTCAGCCGCGCGGCACAGGACATGCTCGCGCCCGCGCATGCCGGGTCGACCGATCGGTTCGCCAGCATCCGGCGCTACCGCCTGCGCAGCGGCTCGACCGCCGATCTCGTGCACGTCGTCGACGAGACGTTCGCCGAGCGCATCGGCGAGATGGACGGCTTCGAGGCCTACCACGTGGTCGACTGCGGCGCCGGCGAGATCATGTCCATGAGCTTCTTCCGCGATCTGGCGACCGCGGAGGAGTCCGACGACCGCGCACTGGAGTTCGTCCGCGACGAGCTCGGGGACTTCGACATCGAGCGCACCGAGATCGTCGGCGGCGAGGTCGCCGTGACGCGCGCGATGGAGGAGCTGCTCGAGCCGGCGCACGCGTGACGGCCATGGGACGCGCAGCCCCGTTCGTCGCCGGTTGCATCTGCGGCGCCGCGGCCGAGTACCTGCTCGACCCCGGCGCCGGAAGACGCCGCCGTCACCTCGTGCGCGACAAGGCGGTGTCCCGCGTGCGCCACCGCTCGCGCGACGCCGTGCGACGCGCCAAGTACGCGGAGGGCGTCGCAGAGGGCGTGGCCCGTCGCGCCGCGCACGCCGTGCACCCCGTCCAGCACGAGGAGCCGGACGACGTCACGCTCAGCCGCAAGGTGGAGAGCATCGCCTTCCGCGAGGCGGGCACGCCCAAGGGGCACGTGAGCGTGAACGCCGAGCGCGGCGTCGTGTTCCTGCGCGGCCAACTCGACTCGCCCGACCAGATCGAGGCGCTCGTCGATGCCGCCGGCGCCGTGGACGGCGTGAAGGAGGTCAAGAACCTGCTGCACACGCCGAGCTGAGGATCTCCAGCAACGCGCCGGCGCGCTCGACCGTCGTCCCGAACGGCGCGCACTGGCGGCGCAGGCGCCGCTCGGTCCACTCCGCCTCCGACGCGGAGGCGGGGCGCGTGAAGCAGTACTCGAGCCGCAGCGGCAGCGCGCGGATGCGGCGTGGCCCGGCCGCGTCGAGGTCCACGAGCCACAGCAACCCGAGGTCATTGCGCAGCTTGCGGTCGACGGCGTAGTCGTCGATGAAGTCGCCGAGATCGAAGAGCACGCGTGGCGCAACGCCGTGGAAGACGTGCGCCGAGTGGCCGGCGATCAGCGTCGCGCCCGCGGCGAGCAGCGCATCGGCGGCGCGGCGCACGCGATCGGTCGGCGCGACCGTCATGTTCGGGCCCCAGTGCGGCGTGGCGAGCACCACGTCGGCGTCCGCGCCCGGCCGCGCCGCCGCGCGCACCCACTCCGGCAGCGCGCCATGGGTGTCGGCGAACGCGATCCCCGGGCGGTCCGGCCCTGCCGCGTACGCGGCCGGGTGGTCGGAGAACGCGGCGAGCCGCACCCTTAGGTCGCCGCAGCGCACCACCAGCGGCGCGCGCGCCCGCGCGTCGTCAGCGCCCGCGCCGACGGCCGCGATCCCGGCGCGCTCGAGATGCGCGAGCGTGTCGAGCAGCGCGACGGCGCCGTAGTCGAGCGCGTGGTTGTTGGCCAGCGTGACGGCGCTGACGCCCAGCTCGGCCAGCCGCTCGGCCGCGACCGGCGGCGCCCGGAAGAAGAACGGCTTGCGGCGGTCGGGGAAGCGCTCGCCGCGGCTGGAGATGCAGCACTCGAGGTTCAGGACGAACGCGTCGGCGTCCGCGATGAGCGCCGCGACCTCAGGTGCGACCAGCGGCGCGGACGGGTCGGCGGCGAGCCGGTCGGCGACGCCGCGCCCGAGCATCGTGTCGCCCGCCAACGCGAGGGTCGTGGAGGCCACGCGTCCGTTGTAGCGCGAACGCCATGGCGCGAGAATGAGACCCATGACCACTCATGTATGGCGCGTGGAGGTCGCGTTCACGGAGGACGCGGACCGCACCCGGGCCGACGCACTCCTGGAGGTCGCCGACCAGCGGTTCCACGGGTTCGGCCAGGCCAAGCGCTCGTCCGACGATCCGAGCGTCCCGGTCATCGGCGAGGAGCTCGCCGCTGCGCGGGCGCTGTCCCATCTGTCGCATCAGCTGATCCAGGCCGCCGCCGAGCGCATCGAGGCCTTCGAAGGCCGCCCGGTTCACCCACACGGGTAGTCAGAGGCGGGAGACCCGCACGGCGGTGCCGTAGGCGCAGATCTCGGTCCACGTCGAGCCGAGCTCGGAGGTGTCGAACCGGAACGCGATCACCGCGTTGGC